>CADBNB010000055.1 GCA_902795895.1 uncultured Lachnospiraceae bacterium
GAAGGAACGGTAGCGTTAAATGGAAATAATTTTGTCCAGAATGAAGGAACGGTAGCGTTAAATGGAAATAATTTTGTCCAGAATGAAAGAACGGTAGCGTTAAATGGAAATAATTTTGTCCAGAACGAAAGAACGGTAGCGTTAAATCGAAATCTTTTCGGTCGGGATGAAGGAATGGTAGCGTTAAATGGAAATAATTTTGTCCAGGATGAAAGAACGGTAGTGTTAAATGATAATAATTACGACCAAGATGAAAAAACGTTAATATTAGACAGAAATAATTATGGCAGGATGAATGAACAGTAGCCTTAAACAGAAGTGGAATGGTATTTAATCCAACAAATTCAATGTCAGATGAAAAATAGTGGATTTAGATAGTATTAAATGATTTTTGTGAAATGGTGATGTACTCTCGGAATTTTTTAGATTATCGTATTAAAATACGTTAATCTGAAAAGCCGGGAGTATATTAATGTTTAGGGATAGAAAAAAATGAAAGATTGTGAGGAAAGAATAAATGGAAAAAAGGGACAATACGAAAATTATCGCAGTAGCAGGAAAAGGTGGCGTGGGAAAAACATCCATTGCTGCAGTGATTGTAAAGCTTTTGGTGGAACAGTATCCGGACAAAAGAATTTTAGCAATTGATGCGGATCCGGCAGTGGGATTGTCTACAGTATTAAATGTAAATGTGGAAAAGACCATTGATGACATTCGGAAAGAAGCCATTGCAAGAGTGGAAAATGGAGATACCAAATCTGCCATTGAACTTTTGGGTGAAGCAAAATATGAGATTATGGACGCACTTGTGGAACAGGACGGATACGCTTTTATCGCCATAGGAAGACCGGAGGCGGCAGGTTGCTATTGTAAAATCAATGCATATCTGAAAGAAGTAATTACCATGCTTTCTGCACAGTTTGACTATGTAGTTATTGACGGTGAAGCGGGAATAGAACAGATTAACCGCCGTGTTATGGAAAAGGTAAGCCATTTATTGCTTATTACCGATGCCAGCAAAAAAGGCTGTCAGGTGATTCAGACTGTAAAAAAAGTGGCAGATGAGCTTGTCATGTATGAAAAGATTGGTGCCATTGCCAATCGTGTGCCGAATGCATCCGTGACACAGTATATGGATTTAGGAGAAATCCCACTTCTTGCTACTATAGAGGCAGATACAGAGCTTGCCACCTGTGATATGAAAGGGGAAAATGTTTTCTATCTTCCGGAGACTGCCACTGTGGTAGAGGGAACGAGAAAAGCGTTAAAGAAGATAGAAATAATGTAATACAGCCGACCGTAGTTACAATCTGTTTAAAAGCCGGGGAAGTTAGTAAATTGTACAAGGTTTAACGGAACAGTTACAACAAAAGCAGATAGTTTATATGGTTAGAATAAAAAAAGATAGTTAGAAGGAGAGAAATCTTTTGAAGGATTTAAAGCATTTATATTACTTTGAAAAACTTTTAGAGGATGCAAACAATGAATTAGTAAGGGAAGCACAAAAGGAAGGAAAACTTGCTTTGGGTTCCGTATGTTTTCAGATACCGGAGCCATTATTAAACTTGCCGGGATGTTTTTCCGTGAGACTTAGGGCTCCAAGAACCGGTTCCATTGAAATGGGAACTTACTACATGAGTAGTATGCTTTGCGAGGGATGTAGGGCAATTTTAGAGAGAGCCATTGAAGGAGGCTACCAGTTTCTAGATGCCATTTTGGCTCCGGATGCCTGTGCTCAGATGAATCGTTGCGTGGAAAATATAGAACGTCAGAACCTTTGTACAAAGGAAAAATTTTTCGTGGAATATGCGGATGTTCCTATGAAATCCGACGATACTGCATTGCGTCATTACGTAAAGCAGATGAAGGAACATTTGCTACAACCATTAAAAAATGTATATGGCATTGATATTTCTGATGATGCACTTAGAAAGGCAGTGGAAGAACAAAATGAAATCAGCCGTCTGATTACGGAGATTGGGGATTATCGAAAACTTGACAATCCTACCATTACCGGCTATGAATTTGCAGTGCTTTGTCTGGCAACTTTCGTTTGTCCAAAGGATAAATTGGTAGAGAAACTAAGAGAGACAAGGGAAGAACTAAAGACAAGACTGCCGGATGAAAGAGCAACCTATGGTGCCAGAGTCGCTGTGGTAGGTTCGGAGATTGATGATCCTTATCTTATTCAGATGATTGAAGAGGCAGGTGCTTTGGTAGTGGCTGACCGTTTCTGCTTTGGCTCTTTGCCGGGACGTCAGGAAATTGTGCTTAACGACGAGGAAGATGTATTGACGCAGATTTGCAGAACTTACATCCAGTGGGGTAAATGCCCTCGTTTCATGGATACGGTAAAAATCATTGAGCGACAGGAATATGTAGACCAAATTGCAAAAGAATACAAAGCCCAGGGACTTATTTATCAGCAGATTAAGTTTTGTGATTACTGGGGATATGAGCGTGCTTCGGCATTTCATATTATGAGAGAAGAATACGGATATCCCGTATTGTCCATTGACCGACCTTACGTGGCAAAAAGTTCAGGACAGCTTCGTACAAGAGTGCAGGCATTTGTGGAAAGCCTGCAGGTAAAACAGTTGGAAAAGCAAAAAAAGGGAGAGGCGTAAGACATGGGAAAAGCATTGGGCAGTGAGCTTTTGGGAAAAATATATACCGGGAAAAAGCCAAGAAGACGTAGAGAGTGGCGTGGATTTAAGGATACTTGGTACGATTATAAGCGTTGGCTTGGATACTGGAAAGTATTGATAAAATTTACCTTAAAACCAAACAATGTAAAGGGATTTTTCCGTTACCGCTGGATGATAAATTATCTGGCACTTCCGGATTACATGGACCGACATACAGAGGGAATGCGGGATTTGCAGCTTCGCATGGCGCATGAGGCACTGGGACTTATCGTTACGGATATTTGTGATATGTTAGGACAGATTTTCAGGGCAGATCCGGAGATTGGAAATGATGAAGAATTTAACAAAAAGATTGTTTTGTTTGATGAAAATATGATGAGTACCCTTATGGGTGGATTTCCAAATTTAATCTGGCTTTCGGTGGAGGTGCCTTCCGTGTATACAAGTGCCATGATGTGTCAGGAAGGTGTGACCTATTATATCGATAAAACCCACGGATATGGTGTGCCGACGGATGTGTGTCCGATGCCGGCAGCAGAGCTTGGCGTAGTATTGGCAGATGATTTTCCGCTCATTGGAAAATGTGCGGTGCAGTGTAACACGACCTGTGACGGAAGTCTTATGGGAAATGGAATGGAAGCAAGAAAATTTAAAATACCAACCTTCCAGTTGGCAGTACCTATAAGACACCGTCAGGAAAGTGTGCAGGAATATGCGGCAGAAGAAGTGTTAAATGCCATTCATTTTATTGAAGAACAGACAGGGGAAACTTTTGACTGGGATGCATTTTTTGAAAGCATGAACCGTTTTAATCAGGAGACGCAGGAATTTTTGGAATGGATGGAAATTGCAAAAACCGATTATCCGCAGGTGATTGGAACGACGCTTGCATTGTACCGATATGGTGTGTATCAGGCAGCAGGCGGAAGAAATCAGGCATTTTTAGATATGGACAGACATTTGACAGCACTTGCCATGAAGGGATTGAAGGAAAAACGCATGGTTGCAAAAGAACACCGTCACAGATGTATTACATGGGGGGTGCAGGCTGCATATTATACCGCACTTCCAATCTGGTTGTTAAACTGCTGGGGTATTGTGCCGGTGGCAGATATGCTTACTACCGTATCTACGGAAATGGTAAATACGGAAGATAAAGATCAGGCGCTTTTAGACCTTGCCTATCTTTATGAAAACATGATTATGAGAAACCGTTCCAATGGAGGATATGAGACAGGCGTGGAAGCACTTTGGAGATATTGTGAGCAGCTTCGGGCGGATATCGTAATCATGTATGTGCATATGGGATGTAAGTCAATGACGGGATACCACGGCTTGTTTGAGGAAGAAGCAAGAAAACACGGAGTTCATTTAATCTGGGTTACTCACAATCTTATGTGTCCGCAGGACGGCTCAAGACAGGATATGCGTATGGAGATTAACCGTTACATGAGAACCGTTCTACGGGAAGAACCATTGGATCCGTCTTTGGAAGATTTTGATGATTCACTTTGTTGGTAGGAGGAAGAAAGAATGAAATATTATGGTGGGTGCGATTCGGGAAGTACCTATACAAAATGTGTTATTATAGATGAACAGGGAAATATCGTTGCAAGTGTTATAAGGAAAAGTCGCATAAATCCAGTGTTAAGTGCTCAGGATGCCCTTGATGAAGCCGTTGGTCAGGTAAATAATCTTGCGTCGGCAAAAGATTTAGCATATCTGGTGGGAACAGGATATGGTAGAAATAAAGTGCCATTTGCCCAGGAAAATATATCGGAAATCAGTTGCCATGCCATGGGGGTACATGTGACAGAGCCAGATGTGAAGGCAATTATTGATATCGGTGGTCAGGACGTAAAAGGTATTGCAGTAGATACCGATGGTACCGTTCTTAATTTTGCCATGAATGATAAATGTGCGGCAGGAACCGGACGTTTCTTTGAGTCTATGGCGAGAGCTTTTGAAATGAGTCTGGATGAATTTTCTGAATTGTCCATGACTGCAAAAAATACCATTCCTATTACGGCACAGTGCGCGGTATTTGCGGAGAGCGAAGTGATTTCCCTTGTGGGAGAAGGAAAGCCGATGGAGGAAATCGCTGCAGGTATTCAGCTGTCTGTAGCAAAGCGTTGTTTTGTTATGGCAAAAAAGGCTGGAGTGACAGATACAGTAACATTGACTGGAGGATGTGCCAAAAATCTGGGACTTAAGAAGGCAATCGAAAAAGTATTGAAAGTAAAAGTGGTGGATCTTAAGGTGGATCCTCAGTTGATGGGAGCACTTGGTGCTGCAGAATACGCCAGAATAAAAGGAAGTGTAAGTAAATGATTGTTTTGAAAATATTAGGTATTGTTTTGGCTGTGTTTGTCGGTTTGTTTTTACTAAGTTTTATCATTTATTTTTTCAATTTGGATATGAAATTAGTAAGCAAATTGATAAAACCTCTCACAAAATGGTATGACTGGTCAAAAGCACGACGGGATAAAAAGAAAAAAGCGATGTAATCTCGAAATTATGGTATAAAGGAGATTACGAGAGTACATAAGAGTATAACGGGAGGAAATATGAAGCTTTACGAGGGCGGAATAAAGGATTTTAAAACTCTTTTGAAAAATTGTGTTTTGATGAAACTTAATAATCCTGAAAAAACATGGCAGGTTAAGAAGCAGGAGGAGTTAATCCTCCGTTCGGATATGGCATATGAATTAGGGGGCGGAACAAAACATGCAATCAGCGGTCTGGCATTTACTACGGATGAGACATTGGTTTCAAAGGATGGATGTTATTTCGTGGGAAAAGACTTGTCTGACATTTCAGAGGATTGTGATTATGCAAGAATTACCCTTATACGGTTAAAGAAAGATGCTTTTGACAACCAACAGGGAAATGAAGTTTATGACATGCTTCGAAAAATTGATTTTGCCAGATATCACGTATATCCCAATGGTTTTATGCTTCGGATTTCTGCAGTGAAGGAAAGAGAGTGTGCCAGAGTGTCAAAAGATGCCATAAAACAAGGTATTTCCTTTTCTCATGTGGGGGATTGTTTTGCAAAGGAGTATCACTTGCGACCAGAAGTAGAAGCGGTGGAAACTTATTTTATCACCGGTTCCATGTTTGATTTTGATACATGCAATCAAATCGTTCATAAGTGGGAACAGATTACCGAGTCACTAAATCGTATTTTTGAGGGATTTACCATGGATTGTGGAAGTTGCAATCTAAAAGAAATCTGTGACGAAGTGGAGGGACTTCGTGAGATGCACGAGAAAAGATAAGAAAAGAGCCTATCCTTTGATAACGGATAGACTCAGTATTTTTGAAAACTCTAACTTTATGGTGGTGTAATGAAAATCTGTAATCAGTAGATGTCTTTCGTTAAGATATAGGTATCATGCTTGGTGTAAAGATTACTGTTTAAATTACCTGAATACCACCACTTGGGCGTATTTTTAACACATAGCAGGAGCCGTCTCCAAAGATACGGTCCATTTCTTCCTGATAGGTGGAAACAAAATCATCTTCCACAAATGCCTGTATCGTACCGGCAAAACCTCCACCATGGACACGACATACACCGTGATTTTTAAGAATATGCTCACTGGTTGCAAGGGCAATGGAGATACTTTGATGTGTTGGATCATTTGGCGAATACACATTTTGTAAGTATTGGAAAGAGGACAAACCGGATTGTCTCACGTAGTTTAAAAAATAGTTAAAATCCGTTTTTTCTAATGCTTTGTTTGCCATTTCCACACGTTGCTGTTCATCAAAAAAGTGAAAAGCACGAAGAATTGCCCGGTCATCGCAAGCTTTTCTTAATTTTGGAATCTCTGCAAAAAAATTAGTAGGATTCACCTGACGAAGAAAGTCCGCATTGAAATAGTTAGCGATGGCTTTCATGTCTTTTGGTATCTGGGCATAATCATCTGTTAAATCTGCGTGAGAACCACGGGTGTTTACAATACAAAGACTGTATGGAAGATGATTAAAATTAGATCTTGCTCTGGTTACCAAAGGATTTTCCGGATTTTCAAAATCAATGTGAATGAGTCCGCCATAAGAGCATGCCATCTGATCCATCAGTCCACAAGGTTTTCCGAAGTATACATTTTCTGCGTATTGGGAAACCTGTGCAATGGTGACAGAATCGATTTCCATATGGTTATAAAGTCCGGAAATAATTGTACCAATAACGACTTCAAAGGCTGCGGAAGAAGATAATCCTGCACCAGCGGGAACGTCGCTTGTGATATAGGCTGCAAATCCCCCGATATGATAGCCTAATTCCTGTAGGCGGTTTAGTATACCCTTTACAAGAGAAGCTGTGGTTCCTTTTTCTTCCTCTATCATGGAAAGATTGTCAGTGGTGAGCTGAAGTTTTGGGTATCCTTCCGATAGAATCTCAATCACTCCATCCTCTCTTGGTGCCGTAATTGCCAAGGTATCTAAGTTGATAGATGCTGCAAGTACAGTACCGTGCTGATGGTCTGTGTGATTACCGCAAATTTCACTTCTTCCGGGTGCATTATAAATGGATATATGTCTTTCATCGAAGTTTTGTTCGAAAGCTTTAATTGCCGATAAATAGCGTTCCTGTTGTTTTTTTATCAAAGCATCGGTGATGTAGATGTCATGGAATAAGATTTTAGCTTCATTGTTTAAAAAATCTTTTGCTGTTGACGATAAAATCATAGATTGAAACCCTCCTAAAGTGTGTAATGCTATCTCGAAATTCTTGTATAAAAAGACTCCGAGAGAACATTGCTTTGAAAACTTGATAATATAAGATTTTGTGAAAAAGCTATAATAAAAATCCATATAACGTGATGTTGCTTATTCCTATTATATCAGATATTTGATTTGGAAAAAGATGGAAATGTTTATTTTTCTGTTAAGTTATCTTGAATATTTTGTTACAAAACTTATGGGAATATGTGGTCTGTTTTGAGGATGAATTTTGTATAGAGGCAGCTAGGATAATGTTTTGGGGAGTATTGTCAGTAGATAAGGTATGTGTAAGATTTGCGGGTAAAACTTAAATTTGGTAAACGAAAAGCATTAATTAGAAGCCGGAAAGAAGGTGTGACATGGAAAAAGAGAAAAAGAATAAACAGTTGATTGCCTATATACGGGAAGGAAAAGAATTTACGGTAAAGCAGAAAATCCTTTTAGTTTTGTATTTAAGTGTGCCTACCATTTTAGCACAGATTTCGTCTATTATTATGCAATATATTGATGCAGCCATGGTAGGACATTTGGGGACGGTGGAGTCTTCCGCCATTGGTCTTATGGCAACGTCCACATGGTTGTTTGGAAGTCTTTGCACCGCAGGGGTTGCAGGATTTTCTATCCAGCTTGCGCAGTATATTGGGGCGAAAAATGACCGGAAGGCAAGGGAGATTTTATGGCAGTCTTATTTTGTGTGTCTGTTCATTGCCACAGTTCTTGCGTTGATTGCCGTTGTGCTTTGTCCGTTTCTTCCAGGATGGCTTGGAGGAGGAGCGGAAACTTGTAAACTAGCCAGAAATTATTTCTTTGTATATGGCTGCTCCCTTCCTTTTGTTGCATTAAACAGCCTTACCAGTTCCATGTTACAGTGTAGCGGAAATATGCTGGCTCCGGGGCTTTTGGAATGTGTCATGTGTTTTCTTGACGTGGTACTAAATATGCTTCTTATTTTTCCAAGTGCCCACTATGTGGTTGGAAATATGAAAATATATTTGCCGGGGGCAGATTTGGGAGTCGTGGGAGCTTCTTTGGGAACTGCCTTGTCGGAGATTATCATTGTAGGCGTGATGTTGTATATTTTAGCCTTACGGACACCGATGCTTCGATTAAAAAAGAGTGATGCCTATCGAATGAAAAAAGAAGATTTAGTGCGGGCGGCTAAGATTTCCCTGCCTCTTGCCTTTGAACGATTTATTGTCTGTGCGGCACAAATTGCCACAACGGTCATTGTGGCACCGCTTGGAAATGTGGCACTGGTAGCCAATTCCTTTGCCATTACGGCGGAAAGTTTTTGCTATATGCCGGGATATGGTATCGGTTCTGCTGCCACAACCTTAGTGGGACAAAGCGTTGGAGCCAAAAGAGAAAAACTTGCCCTTTCCTTTGGTAAGATTACCATTGGACTTGGTATGGGCATTATGTTTTTTACAGGTGTGTTGATGTATGTGTTTGCACCGGAAATGATGGGGATTTTATCCCCAGACCCTGAAGTGCAGGAAATTGGTGTTATTATTCTACGTATCGAGGCATTTGCAGAACCATTGTATGGAGCCAGTATTGTAGTGGCTGGTGTTCTTCGGGGAGCCGGAGATACGCTGGTACCAAGTATTTTAAGTCTGGTAAGTCTTTGGATGGTGAGACTTCCACTTTCCTATACGTTAGCAAAAGAATACGGTCTTTCGGGAGTCTGGATTGCCATGTGCGTGGAACTTTGTTTCCGCGGGGGAATTTTCCTTATTCGATTTGTGCGAAAGAAATGGCTTCGGATCGTGCAGGAGTAGTAAAAAAGTATGTATGTTCAAATGGATGTTTTCGTAAAGACTATACTTGACATTTTCCAATCATTGGTTATACTTATATAAGTATAAGGAAAAGACAGTTCGATTGCACCATCCTGTCTATAAACAAAACTAGGGCTTTATGCTTTGGCATGAGTACAGTCTCGTGTCAGAAATGGTCAAAGAATTACTACCTCACTTATATATATGTAGAGGATGATAGATTGAATTTAAGGTGCAACCTTGCGATTTCGCAGGCGTGCACCTTTTTGCACTATAGGAAAGATGATGCGGATGCTTTCTTGATTTTATTTTGGAGGAAAAATATATGTTTCAATTAACTACGGAAAATAGCTTTGATGCGGCACATTTTCTTTCCGGATACGACGGAAAATGTGGAAATATACACGGACACCGCTGGAGAGTGTTAGTGGATGTTTGCGGTGAAAAGTTAAAAGAAGACGGTCAGATGAGAGGAATGCTTGTTGATTTTTCGGATGTGAAAAAAGATGTGAAAGAAATCACCGATGCTTTCGATCATAGTTTTATCTATGAAGTTGGTTCCTTGCGAGAAAAGACACTGGAAGCTTTGTCGGAAGAAGGATTTTTAATGATACCGGTTGCGTTTCGTCCTACAGCAGAAAATTTTGCAAAACATTTCTTTGAAGAAATGAAAAAAAGAGGATACAAGGTGTCGAAAGTTACCGTATACGAAACGCCAAATAACTGTGCTTCCTATGTGGAGGAGGTTTGAGATGGCACAATTTCAAGTGGTAGAAAAGTTTGTAAGTATCAATGGAGAAGCGAGAAGAGCTGGAGAACTGGCTGTGTTTATCCGCTTCAAAGGTTGTAACTTACACTGTGCATATTGCGATACAAAATGGGCAAATCAAAAGGATGCACCATTTACAATTATGACAGAGGATGAAATCTATGATTACATTCATGAAACCGGAGTGAGAAATGTTACACTCACCGGAGGCGAGCCGCTACTTAGAGAACACATGGATGAATTGCTTGAAAAGCTTCTTTCGGATCCATTTTTAAGAGTGGAGATTGAAACAAACGGAAGTGTAGACCTGACACCATTTGCAAAAATGAAACAACGACCATCCTTTACGATGGATTATAAGCTCGGTTATAGCGGTATGGAAGCGAAAATGTGTCTTTCCAATTTTTCGTTATTGACGAAAGAAGATACAGTGAAATTTGTTGTGGGAAGCGTTAGTGACATGGAAAAAGCCGTAAAGGTGATAGATAAATACCAGTTACTTAATCGTGTGGCGATTTATTTTAGCCCGGTATTTGGTGCCATTGAACCGGAAGTGATGGTAAATTTTCTTGTGGAGCATAAGTTAAATGATGTGAGAATGCAACTTCAGCTTCATAAATTTATCTGGAATCCGGAGAAAAAAGGCGTGTGATTGTTTGAAGATAGAAAGGTGAAACCATGGGAAAAAAGATAGATACAGAAGCAATTGAAAAACATATTCGTGGTATTTTGGAGGCACTTGGTGACGATCCGGAGAGAGAGGGCCTGAAAGATACCCCTGTTCGTGTGGCGAGAATGTACACAGAAGTATTTGCAGGCATGTGTTATACAAATGAGGAAATTGCCACAATGTTTGATAAAACCTTTGAACAGGATATTGCTACAGGCAGTAGTGATTTAGTTGTGGTGAAAGACATTGATATTTTCAGCTATTGCGAGCATCATATGGCTTTAATGTATGACATGAAAGTCAGCGTTGCATATATTCCAAATGGAAAAGTCATCGGACTTAGTAAAATTGCAAGAATTGCAGATATGGTAGGAAAACGTCTGCAGTTGCAGGAACGCATTGGAAGCGACATTGCTGAAATTATGAGCATGGTTACTGGCTCAAAAGATGTGGCAGTAAAAATTGAAGGTTGTCATAGCTGTATGTCAGCAAGAGGAATCAAAAAGCAGAATTCCAAAACCGTAACTACCACTTTGCGTGGAAGATTTGAAGAGGATATGGCACTTCAGATGCGGTTCTTTCAGTCTATTTAGGAAATTTAAATTTTACATTTTTTACGTTTTTTATTACAATTTGTTGAAATCGAAAAAGATTTGTCTTACAATTGTGCATGAAAATGATTGTAATCTTGGAGGTATAATAATGAGAAAGAAAAAATTATTTGCATTGATGGCATGTGGAATTATGATTGGAAGTCTTGCATCATGTGACGGTATAACAGTGAATGTGAATGGGCCTGATGGAGTAAGTGTTTCTAAATCAGATGATGGAAATTCAACGAATGAAAGCAAAGATAGTACAGAGGTAGATGAAGATAACACAGAAACTCAAAGCAATACAGAAACTCAAAGCAATACAGAAACTCAGAATGATGACGGTTTTTATGTGAATGTTGATGGGAAAAAGATTGATTCAGTTTCACCTGAGACACATAAAGAAGTAAGCAAAATAATTGACGATTTGCCGGATGCTTCTTTAGATTCGGGTAGTTCAAGTGACTCAACTGCGGATGGTTATACAAATGATGAATTGTGTAGACTTGCAAAAAAGTATTATAAAAAGCATTATAAAGAGACACCACCAATTGTAGAAGTGGATAGTGAAGATGGTGATAATGTTACATTGCATTTATATGAACAGATGAGCGATCATACTGCAACATTGGCATGGTATACAGTTTCGAGAAAGACAGCAAAAGGTACTGACGGTATTACTTGTGAAGATATTGATTTGACAAAGTAAAACCACAGTTTGGTCTTACATAAACGAAAAAATAAGGTCGATGACAAAAACAAGGAATCGTGTTATACTGTCAAATAGTGAAAAATGAAAGATACTAAAACAACATATGTACTCTTGGAGCCTTTTTTAAAAAGAATATCAAGAGTACATAACATTAATCTAGGAGGAATCATCATGAAAGTAGCTATTATTATGGGATCTACAAGTGATCTTGCAAAAGTGGAACCGGCAGTTGGTATTTTAAAAGGATACGGAGTAGAGGTAAATGTTCGTTGCCTTTCTGCCCACAGAGCACACTTGGGATTGTCAAGTTTTATCGAAGAATGCAACAATGACGGAACAGAAGTTATCATCACAGCAGCTGGTATGGCAGCAGCTCTTCCAGGCGTTGTAGCATCACAGACTGTACTTCCTGTAATCGGAGTACCTCTTTCAGGTTCTGTACTTGACGGTATGGATGCATTGATGTCGATCGTTCAGATGCCTTCAGGAATTCCTGTTGCAACTGTTGCAATCAACGGAAGCAAAAATGCAGCATATCTTGCACTTCAGATTATCGGAACATCACACAAAGAAGTGAGAGAAAAACTTTTAAGCGAGCGTAAGGAAATGGAAGAAAACGCTATGAAAGCAAATGCGGAAGTAATTGAGAAATTTAAATAAGCTTAATAAATCTTTTCTCTTTATACTAGTTTAGCCAGAAAACCTACCACCCAAGGGTAGTAGGTTTTCTGGCTAAACTAGTATAAAACTAAGGTTGGCAAATACCTTAATGCTGATGTGAATGGAGCATTAAATATCC
>CADBNB010000056.1 GCA_902795895.1 uncultured Lachnospiraceae bacterium
GTTCCGCTTGAGACAAATCTTGAAATTTGGAGTCCTTTACAATTCCTGCAAATGTAACATCCATAGATCCAGAATATACTGCAAATCCATCACCATTTACCGGATGTAGCAGATTAAAGAAAGTTGTTGTTGCAGATGGAATGAAGATTTTACCTGCAAAAATATTTAATGGTGCAACCTATGTGGAAGAAGTTGTATTACCTTCAGGATTGGAGGAAATAGGTGAACTTGCATTTGTTGATTGTGAAAAATTAGAAACTATACAATTGCCAGATAGTATTACAATTATTGGAAAAGCTGCATTTCGAAATGCAAAAGCATTAAAAAATGTTAAATTGCCATCAAAATTAAAAACAATTGGCTCATGTGCTTTTACAAATTGTTCAAGAATTACAGAAATGACCATACCTGCAACATTAACAACTGTTACAGATGTAGAGTCTCCTTTCAGTGAGTGTCCAACATTAAAGAAGGTCGTTTTTGAAGAGGGAATGACTAAGATTCCAGCAAGTATTTTGAAAGGTGCAACTAGTGTAAATGAAGTAAGTTTACCTAGTACAGTAACAGAAATTGAAAAACTTGCATTTTGTGACACAAAAGAGTTGAAAGCCATTGCGCTACCAAATGGTATTACATCAATTGGCAATTATGCATTTAGAGATAGTGGAATTAAAGGTGTAATTTTACCGGATGCTTTGAAAACAATAGGAACATCCGCTTTTGGTGAGTGTGATAGCTTAGAGTATATCAAATTAAATTCAACGATTACTGCGGATAATGAACTTTTTGGTAAAAGTGATCTTTTAAAGGATATTGAAATTACATCAAATGTAACTGCATTACCTAAAAATATGTTTAGAAACTATTCAGGTGATTATATTGTTATTCCTGGTAGTGTTACCCAAATTGGAAAAACATGTTTTGGAGGCGTATCGGATGCGTTTGTGATTTACGGTGTGGCAGGAAGTGCAGCAGAAAAGTACGCAACAGAAAATAAAATTACCTTTAAGGATATTTCTGGAGCACCTAAGATTAATGTGCCGGATGGTGTATTGGCAACAGTACCATCTAAAGTAACAAATCAGACAGAAACAAAAACAGAAGACACGAAAACAGATGGCACAACAGGTGAGAATCAAGGTACAAATGAAACTCCATCGAAAGAAAGTGAACTAGAAGTTAAAGCACCAAAAGCTGTTAGTATTTCTTCTACAAAGAGAACAGGAGCAACAAAGGCAAAAATTGCATGGAAAAAGATTTCAGATGCTGCAGGATATGAGATTATTTACTCTACATCTAAGGATTTCAAATCTAAGAAAACAAAGGTTGTTGCTGCTGGAAGAACATCTTTCACGATTTCTGGCTTGAAAAAGAAAACATGTTATTATGTAAAAATTCGTGCGTATAAAAAGAACAGTAAAGGAAAGAAGATTTACGGCGCATATAGTGCAAGAAAAACGATTGCAAAAAAATAATATAAAAGAATTATTTGGATATTATTCAAAAAATAATTGAAATTCCAGCTTATATTAGTTTTGGAAAACAAAAAATATGCCTCTAGATTGACGGATTATTTGGTCAATCCAGAGGCGTTTTTTTGTTATGCAGTTTTCTGGTTGTTTTGCGTTCAGTTCTATTTTTCCAGTTAAAAGATTTTCATCGATGAAATTGCTTTCACTAATATAATGTCATGAGTTTTGAAGTGATTGCAAGAAAATGAAAAATGTTTTATTGACAATGGTGTGTATATGGTGTATATATAAATATATACAGATAATATACAGTTGATATAGAGGTGATATACAGTTAAGTCGACAGTTGGATATTATGCAGTCCTAATGTTAGAAGGTTCATATGAAAATGACTTTAACAAATCATAAATGTTCTCTCTAAATTCTTGTATAAAATGACTTAGAGAGAACATTACAAAAAATTGAGGTGAAAAAGATGGTAAAGATGACAGGAGTATCAAAAAGTTTTCGAAACAGCAGATTTCATATTTCCAATGTGAATCTCCATATTCCCAAGGGATATATTATGGGGCTCATTGGAGAAAATGGTGCAGGAAAGACCACATTGCTAAGAATGCTTCTTGGTCTTGCAAAACCCAACAAAGGGGATATTGAAATATTTGGCATGGACTATTCAA
This sequence comes from uncultured Lachnospiraceae bacterium, assembly GCA_902795895.1. Classification (GTDB taxonomy): domain Bacteria; phylum Bacillota; class Clostridia; order Lachnospirales; family Lachnospiraceae; genus CAG-411. The sequence goes on from CADBNB010000056.1 coordinate 2,150, forward strand.
ATGGGTCGGCAGATATTCTTGAGGATATAGGTTTTGTCATGGTGGAGGATTATTTTCCTAAGGGGTGCAGGATTGGAGAAGGGGCAGATTACTTCGGAGGATATTATTGTAAATATGATAAAACTTTGATGTTGGAGAAGATGAAACAGTATCATTTGAATCCCAAGAGCCCATATGGAAAGTTATCAAAAGGTGAGAAGTTAAAATATCAATTTGCCTTTGCCCTTTCTCATCATCCCAAACTTTTGGTGTTGGATGAGCCTACGGCAAACTTTGATCCAGAGTTTCGGAAGGATTTTATAAAAGAACTGACTCATTTTGTGGAGGACGGAGAACACAGCGTCATATTGGCTACCCACATTATGGAGGACTTAGAGCAGATTGGAGATTATATTACTTTTGTGAAAGAGGGAGAAATCCTATTTTCTATGGATCGGGAGGAATTGGAAAATCGGTATCGCTTGCTTTATGGCGAAGAATATCTCTTGAGAAATCTTCCCAAAGAACAGCTTATTTATATAGAAAAAGGAGCAAATGAAAGTTGGGCTTTGGTAGAACACAAATCGTGGCATTCTTATGATGCACAATTGCGGGTGGAAGTTCCCGGGTTAAATGATTTGTTCTATGCTTTCGCAAAGATTGTTCCGGCTCGTAGCAAGCTAATGGGGAAATGATGCATATATTACGTAACATTTCAGCTAGGTCTATGCATAGACCGTAAGCGTAAAGTACATTGACATGGATAGAGCTTGTGGGATGGAAAAGGATTGGAGGAAAAAAATGAAGATGATTTTGAAAGATTGGAAATCCAAGTTTCATTTTGGCTTTGATGCAGAAGGATTTCCGGGACCTCAAGGAGTTACTGGAATTATTATTTTTATTATGATATTAACAGTATATTTATGGGGAAATGTGGAAAAGGAAGAAATTTATGGTTTGATTTCCGTATTTTTTGTATATTTGACAGTGAGACTCAATCAATTGTTTGGAATTCGTTTTTCAACGATTTATTATTTATTGCCTTTACAAAAAGAGCAGAAAGACGGTCTGGTGAAGAAAAATTATTGGGCGAGGGTTATTGTTTTTACGGTTAGCTCGCTGCCAGTTATGATTGTGGGGAAAATACTATTTACAATGAATTGGATATGTTTTTTTAGTTTATTTTTTACAATCTTATCGTTGCACCTTTGTGAAGGACTTCGAATCGGCGCTGGGTGGAAAGAACTATGTGGGTTTTCACATGTAATCGTTTTTTTCTTTTCTTTATTTTTTGTATTGATAATTACAGATATATCGACTGATAATGATTTCTCAAAATCAGGATGGATACTACTATTGCTTTATGGGGGAATTCAGCTGATAGCAACCATTCGCATTTTATGGGTGAAATACAGGCTTTGCACCAAATGGCATGGGTATGAGGAGGAAGAAATATGAAGATAATCATAAAACCCCAGGGAACCTTAGCAATTTACGAGCAGATTGTAAATCAGCTGAAAAACGGGATATTATCCGGGGAATTGGAAACCGGAGAGGCGCTTCCCTCCATTCGTAAACTGGCAGCGGACCTTCAGGTCAGTGTCATTACCACAAAGCGCGCCTATGAGGAATTGGAAAAGGAAGGACTTATACGTTCCCAGGCGGGAAAAGGTTTTTACGTATGTGAGTACAATACCGATTACTTGAAGGAAAAGCAGTTTATGATGCTGGAAACCCATTTGTCCGAAGTGATTGAGGAATGTAAGGCTGCCGGGTTATCCAAGGAGGATATTTTGGAAATGGTGGAAACTTTGATGGAGAATAATTAAAAGAAAGACAAGGTAGACAACGAAATGTGTGTAGAATACAAAAGATGGATGCCCCCAAAAATTAAAAAATGGAAGAAAGATGAGGCGAACAGTTATGTTAGAAATAAAAGATTTACAGAGAAAAGCAGGAAAATTTCAATTGGAACACATTGATTTCCAAGTGGAGGAAGGCTATTTGGTTGGAATATTAGGTCCGAATGGAGCAGGAAAAACTACATTTTTTAAAGCTTTGATGGAACCGAAAAAAGGGGATAAAGGAACTATTTTGTGGATGGGGAAGGATATTCGAAAAAATCATGTGGAATTTTTAGGGGATACGGCATATATTACCGAGGATATGATGTTTATCGAAAAACTGACGGCAATGGAAACCGCCCAGATGTTAGGTGTTTTTTACGAGCATTACACAGATGAAGCATTTGAGGCGTGTATGGAGAAAGTTGGAGTTTCCAAAAACATAACCATTGCCGGTATGTCCAGAGGGCAAAAGATTCGCTTTCAGTTAGCTTTTGGCATGGCAAGAAAGGCAAAGCTATATTTGATGGATGAGCCTACTGCCGGCATGGATCCTGCATTTCGAAAAGAATTTTACGATTTGCTGCGGGAAATATTAGCGGAGGGTGCTACCGTACTTATGAGTACCCATGTGCAATCAGACATTAACCGAAATATGGATTATGTTTTGACACTAAAAGAAGGAAAACAACTGCGTTTTCAGGAAAACTTCGGAGAAGCGGAAGAATGGAGCGAGGTAGAGATTTGAGTAGAAAAAGATTAGAGGCTATAAAACAGTTTGATAAGATGGATCTTACATATTTTATGCCGATATTGGTATTCGTTATTGGGATGACAATAGTATCTTTTTTGGTTATCATACCTTGGCGTCATGTTCATAAAAACGGGAGGAGATTGATATGAGAGAAATAGAAGCGTTACACCAGATGGATCAAGTTATAAAAGATAAAAGTAATGGCATGTGGAGAGTGAATGAAATATTTGCATATTTTCTGGAAATCATGGGGTATATGGTTTTAGTAATTGCAATTTGTGTTTTTTTTGAAAAAGATAACAGTGCAAAGGCGTTTGTGTTTAGTTGTATTGTTTTGACAAATATGGGATTTGAATTACATATGCTTCCTTACAGTAGCATTGTGGTAAAAGAGAAACCGGAAAATCAAAAGATTACAGCAAATATAGTTGATTATTTGAAATATTTGCCCATTTCTTCGGAAAACATAATAAAAGACCGCATGAAAATTGGGGCAAAATATGTGAGAAACCGTGCAATTTTGGCTTATGCCATCTTTGGTGCAGAGTGTGTGGCATATGGGCGATTTTGTATGATGGCTCTTATCTATGTAACATTTATAGTCGTGTTGCTGTTGGTTAATATTTATTTAAAATTGGCACCATGGAGGACATATAAGTAGGGATGTGGCAACTACCATAAATGATATCTGGTGTCAACATTAAAAAAGCCCGAAATATAGCGAATATGCTATGTTCGGGCTTTTGAAAAAAAAATCAGAAAAATTAGCACTCACCTCTTGACAGTGCTAACAAAAGGTGCTATAACATAATTAACGAAGGCGAGAATGATAAAACGTTTTCCCACCTCCGCTGAGTAACGTATCAACTAGTACATTAACATGCTGGGTAATTGTAGTAAGTTTTATTCTTGGTAAATTCAAATTGTTTAAATCAGGATTTCTAAGGGATGAATGATTGTAAACGGTGCATACTAAGGATGGTAAAATTTGAATTACAATTATCAAACATTGTATGTTATCTCAGTATCTCCTTAATACCAGAATTTAGGTATAAAAAGACACCGAGATAACATAAGCGTGAAAAGGAGGAGTTATTATGCTAATGCCTAGTATTTTTGGAGAAAATCTGTTTGATGATTTCTTTGGAGGATTTCCATTCTTCGATGACAAGGAGATGAGAAATACTGAGAAAAAACTCTATGGTAACAGAGCATCACATTTGATGAAGACAGATGTGAAGGAACAAAAAGACGGATACGAACTGATTGTAGATTTACCGGGCTTTTCAAAAGAAGAGGTAAAGGTTGCCCTTGAAGACGGATATCTTACCATTTCTGCTGCGAAGGGATTGGATAAGGATGAGCAGGAGAAAGACACCGGAAGATACATCCGAAGAGAGCGTTACGCCGGCACCTGCCAGCGAAGCTTTTATGTAGGAGAGCAGGTGACACAGGAAGAAATCAAAGGTCAGTTTAAACATGGTATTCTAAAATTATTTGTTCCGAAGAAGGAGGCAAAACCGGCAGTACCAGAAAAGAAGTACATTGCAATTGAAGGATGATGTTAAAAACGGAAGAAGAAGAATATTGAGTCTTTTGGGACTTGAATGACTATAAAAGCCATCTGACAGTGATGACGAGAAAAGAGGCGATTAAGATGGCAGATAAAAATCCAAAACATCCTTTAAAGAAAAAACAAAAGGATAAAAAGCAAAAGAAAAAACACGTATATGAATAAAACGTGATATATATATATGTGAAAAACAGAGGCGGTTCGAAGGAACCGCTTTTGTTTGTAGTAAGGAGAGTGTAATCAATATCTTTTTAAGCTTGTATAAAATGTAGGATTGTAGTATTCTAATATCAAGAATGAGAAAAAGGGCATTTGTCAGGTGTTAGGAGTTGATATTATGAATAAAAAAGAGACAAATATGGCATTGTTATCCACTATTCCAGAAGATAATCAGCAGCAGATTTTTTTATATTTAACAGAAAATTTTTGTGCAGAAAATCCATTTAAACCACTTTCTGCACAGGATATTCTTAGTGAATTGGCGGAAGCAAGAGAATGTTATGAATGTGGAGAATATGAAGCTTTTGAGGATGCAATAGCTGAAATAGAAAAAAAATATGACTTATAAAGTTGTAATCACTCCACCCGCGATTTTTTATGATATATAGAATTGATGGTAATGTGGTTGTTATTGATGGAATGTACCATGAATTACAAGATTATGAAACTCTTTTTGCCAGACAGATGAAGAAAAAGTAATAGCTGAGTGATATATTTTGAAAAACAGAGGCGGTTCTAAGGAACCGCCTTTGTTTTTCTTAACATATCAAAGAATGCATAATCCTAAAGAACTATTTCGTATAAAGAATTTTCATGTTTCCCCCGATATAATATTTGGGGAAAATTTACATCTGGTTAATTCAATGAAAAAAGATGAAAGTTTATCTAGCTACATTTATAAAGTGCCTGAGAAAGAGATTGGCTCAAGTGGGGGGATTATCATGAAAAAA
>CADBNB010000057.1 GCA_902795895.1 uncultured Lachnospiraceae bacterium
TAACTCCATCTCCGCGGTCTGCGCATCCTCGCGGAGCGTTTTTTGTGTAATAGGAAATTGCATCGCAATTTCCTATTACACAAAAAAGGTGTCAAAGTTATTTTCTTTGACACCTTTTTTATCATGATTGCATTAAGTAATTGCAAATACTTTTATTTCTTACGTTCAAAAATGAGTTTTACCTCATCTTCTGTATTTTCGTCTCCGTTGGTAATCGTCAATGTATCATCCTTCACAGTTCCGGTATACGAAATATCTTCCTCATCAGAAGAAATCGTAACTTTATCGCCTTCCAATGTGTATTTTCCTTCACTGACTTCCTCAGAAGCTGTCATGGTAATACGAACAATTCCCTTTGTGAATGTAAATGTAGTACCTCCGATACCTGCTTTTTGCAACGCCTCTAGTGAAACCTCTTTATCTCCGGATTGACCTTTTGTTAATGCCCAGGTTCCTTCAACAATATCAGTGGAACTTCCACCAACCGGGCTGTTACAAGCCACGAAGCAGAATACCATCATCAAAGTTACGAATAAAATTCCAAGTCTTTTCTTCATATTTTTTCCTTTCTTTTCTTATAACCACTATTCCTTACACTTACTAGCTGACTTTCAATTCAAATTTACGAATCGCATGCTCATCTTCATCATCAACAAGCTCAATAATAGCGCCAATTCCTCTAAGTTTTTCCTCAAAAGACTCATAACCACGCTGGATATATTCAATCTGGTCGACCGTACTGATACCATCTGCCGCCAAACCAGCCATAACAAGCGCTGCTCCTGCACGCAAATCCGGCGCACTAAGCCTCGCATTTGAGAACTTCTCTACACCTTCAATAAATGCAGTATTTCCTTCTACGGTAATCTTAGCACCCATACGCGCTAACTCATCTACATATTTGAAACGGTTTTCAAAAATGCTCTCTGTAACAATACTAGAACCCTCTGACAATGCCAAAAGAGTAGCAAACTGAGGCTGCATGTCTGTCGGAAATCCAGGATAAGGCAATGTCTTAATGTGAGTAGGTCCAAGTCTCTTCTCAGCTCCATACACACGCACAGCATCATCATATTCTTCCACCTTAGCACCCATTTCTACAAGCTTTGCACTAATAGCTTCCAAATGCTTAGGGATAACATTTTTAATCACTACATCACCTTTGGTAGCTGCTGCCATGCACATAAATGTACCGGCTTCAATCTGGTCTGGAATAATAGAATATTCCGTACCATGAAGTTTCTCAACACCCTGCACACGAATCACATCTGTACCGGCACCTTTGATATTTGCTCCCATACTATTTAAGAAGTTGGCAACGTCTACAATGTGAGGCTCTTTTGCCGCATTTTCAATAATACTCTTTCCTTCTGCCATAGCTGCTGCCATCATAACGTTAATCGTAGCTCCTACGGAAACTACGTCCATGTATATATGTGTTCCTACAAGGCGTTCTGCCTCTGTAGCAATCATTCCCTGTTCAATAGTTACCTCTGCACCTAAGGCTTTGAAACCTTTAATATGCTGGTCAATCGGTCTGCTTCCGATGTTGCATCCACCAGGAAGAGCCACCTGTGATTTGCGATACTTTCCAAGCAATGCACCTAATAAATAATAAGATGCACGAATCTTACGAATAAACTCATAGTCAATACTAATAGACTGGATATGACTACCATTGATCTTTACTGTATTTTTATCTATATATTCTACTTTTGCACCAATCTCCTGCATTGCCTGCAAAAGTACACGTATATCTCTGACATCAGGTAAATTTTCTAATGTAACTGTATCATCTGTCATAATAGATGCTGCTAAAATTCCAAGTGCCGCATTTTTAGCACCACTAATACTTACTTCACCTTTTAATGGGTTTCCACCCTTCATAATATACTGTTCCATATCTGCTCCTCTAAATAAAACTATATCCATTCGACTTTCATGTCAAACAATTAAAGATTTTTTGCTATCAATTATATTTCACGACTCTCTTACGTGTCTTGCACACTGGATCTGCGTCTGTTTTATCAGACATATAACTCTCCAAAGCCGCTTTCACTGTTGCAATTATTCACTTTCCTATATTTATATCGTACATTATCCTTTTTTTATAACCATCTCTCTTACTATATATCCGAAACAAGAAGTTTATCATCGTTTTATATCTGAACAACGCACATTATTTCAATGTAAAAATACTGCTCAATACGAAACAATACACTTCTTTTTCGCTTTAAAAACTATATTATTTACAAATCATTTTCATCATCAGAAAACATATTTTTAATGTTTTTATAAAATGGTCTCTTTGATTATATCACAACATCATAATTTCGCAACACATTTCTTTAAAAAATCTTCTAAAAGTATCATGTTTTCTAGGGTTTTCACGGTTTTCCATATATTGTAACTCAAATACATATTCCACAATATCAAAAATCAATTGTGTTTATTTTTTTCATCATCTTCACAAAAATCAAAACCACACGTCAAATTTTTAACTCCACCACGAATGAAAGTCAGCTGCATTAACAACTGACTTTCATGTACTTTATCAAGAAATCGCTTTCATAATCTGTGAAACAAGTCCTTCCACCGAGTCACCCTCGCAGTCAACAATCAAATCTGCATATTTTTCATAAAGCGGGCAACGTTCCTCGTAAATCGCTTTTAAATCCTGTCCCGGACGGAACACAACACCTCTGGCTTCAAGGTCTCCTAAATGGGTTGCAAGCTCCTTAAGACTCCATTTTAAGTAGACAATAGTACCAATCTCACCAAGATGTTTCATGGCTTCCTCGCCGTATACTGCACTTCCTCCGGTAGCAATAATCTTTCTGTGACAGTCAATGCTGCAATTTACCCGATTTTCAATAGCATTAAATCCATCAATTCCTTCCTGGGCAATAATGTCCGGTAGCACACGTCCTTCTTCTTCTTCAATAATCAAATCTGAATCAATAAATCCATATCCAATCATCTTTGCCAAAACTACGCCTAACGTACTCTTTCCTGAACCAGGCATACCAATTAAAACAATATTATCCATGTTACTTCCTCCATAACAACAACTTATTTTTTACGATTTTCAAAATACACAAATCGGTCGATGGAATCTAAAATATCTTTAAATTCCTCTCTTGGAGCTACTTCGATGTATTTTCTTAAAATATCAATCTGGTCATCATTATGATACCTTCCGTAGAAAATGTCAAATAAGTTATGACCGCGGATATAAATTTTTATGGTCTCTAAATGCTTCTTAATATCTTCCTTGGAGTTAATGCGGATATTGGTCGCCTTTACCATATGCTTTGCACTGCCAAGTTTGTGAAGATAATCCTTATACTTTGTGTACAACGTATTGTAAAAATAATCTTCATTTTTGATTACACCAATCTGAGCCATAATCTTAGGATTTAAGAAATAGTTTTCAAAAGAATAATATTTTAATATGAGCACATTTTTCGGTGTCACACGTGGCAGGTGGTTTTCTTCCATCTCTTCCTTGGAACGCTGTGCATAATAGCTGCAAAGCTGTTTTACAAGATGATTTGGATTGCGACCGTCACTATCCCGTATCATCAAAAACTGGTCTTTCAGATACAGTTTATTGATATATTTTAAATTCGCATAGGTCTTGATATTTGTGCAACTGTTTGTAGTCACGATGGAAATTCTTTGAAGTTTACCCTGCTCATCATAAATTTCCGAATAATATTTTTCCAAAAGCAGCGGTAATCTGGCTCCATCCTGCTTTCCTTCCACAATAAACACAAAGCTGACATTCATTAAATCATTTGCCGTATACCCAAGGTCATCCAAAATCTCATCCACATCATTTTCTTCCCGGATGGTGGTGCAATAATTTTCATCCAAAACAACCTGCTTAATCTGTTTTGATGAGAAATTGAAAATCATATTTGGCGAATGGGTTGAAAAAATCACCTGATTTTTCTTAGACAAACGGTACAAAATCTCACTGGCAACTTTCTGTAACTGTGGATGCAGGAAAATTTCCGGATCCTCCATCAAAATAATACAAGGAATGGTATTTTCATCCTCCGCATAAGTTTCCAGCAAAGAAAGTGCATAAATACTTCGAAGACCTTCACTCAATGTGGAAATCTCACCTTCCGTATCCCGACCTTCATCCACAAGTTTTGTCTGTATCTGGAACATTTCTTCCGGATGGAAATCCGGCTGTATCTGAATTTTCTGACTTGCGCCACCATTTCTGCGGAAATTTTTATTAAGGCGTTTCGTAAAATCATTGATATTTTCTTTTGTTGCCTTATACTGCATCAGACGCATGGTTTCATTTAAGGTAAGTTCCATTGGCTGTTTTTTCGTAATCACGTCAATACAATTGAAGCACTGATAACACTTTTTATTGGAATCAAAAACGCACA
>CADBNB010000058.1 GCA_902795895.1 uncultured Lachnospiraceae bacterium
ACAACAATCTTAACAGCAGTTGTTAAGGGAAATGATGTAACAGTTGAGGGTATCAATGCAGCTATGAAGGCAGCTTCTAACGAGTCATTCGGATACAACGAAGATGAAATCGTTTCTTCAGATATCGTTGGAATGAGATTTGGTTCATTATTCGATGCAACACAGACAATGGTTTCTAAGGTTGCTGACGATTTATATGAGGTTCAGGTTGTTTCATGGTATGACAACGAGAACTCATACACAAGCCAGATGGTTAGAACAATTAAGTACTTCTCAGAATTGGCTTAATTCTAAAAATATTCGTGCGTAGCACATTTATAGACCTAAGAAAGGTCCGGTCATTGGGACCGGACCTTTCTTTTTGTGCAATAGGAAATTGCGATGCAATTTGTTAGAAAGTCATGTTTTGGTAGAAACAATAAGGCATCAGAGTTTCTGAGCCTTTTAAAATATTGAAAACAGAAAGGAAGAATATCATGTTAAATAAAAAATCAGTAGATGATATCAATGTAAAAGGTAAAAAAGTTTTAGTACGTTGTGACTTCAATGTACCATTGGCAGATGGAAAGATTACAGACGAGAACCGTTTGGTTGCAGCTTTGCCTACAATTAAAAAGTTGATCGCTGACGGTGGAAAGGTTATCCTTTGCTCACATCTTGGTAAGCCAAAGGGAGAGCCAAAGCCAGAGTTATCTTTAGCTCCAGTTGCAGCTCGTATGTCTGAATTATTAGGACAGCCAGTTAAGTTTGCTGCTGACGCAACAGTTGTTGGTGAAAACGCTAAGGCTGCAGTTGCTGCAATGAACGACGGAGATGTTGTTTTATTAGAGAATACACGTTACAGAGCAGAAGAGACAAAGAACGGAGAGGCTTTCTCTAAAGAATTAGCTTCTTTGTGTGATGTATTTGTTAACGATGCTTTCGGTACAGCTCATAGAGCACATTGCTCAAACGTTGGTGTAACAGAGTACGTTGATACTGCAGTAGTTGGATACTTAATGCAGAAAGAAATTGATTTCTTAGGAAACGCTGTAAACAACCCAGAAAGACCATTCGTAGCTATCTTGGGTGGTTCAAAAGTTTCTTCAAAGATTTCGGTTATCAACAACTTACTTGACAAAGTTGATACATTGATCATCGGTGGAGGTATGGCATTTACATTCCTTTCAGCTAAGGGATATGAAATCGGTGATTCTTTATTCGAAGCTGATTACTTAGATTACGCTAAGGAAATGATGGAAAAAGCTGAGAAGAACGGTAAGAAGTTATTGATCCCAGTTGATACATTAGCAGCTGACAAGTTTGACAACGCAGCAAACACTAAGGTTGTTTCTGATGTTGAAGGATTAGAAAAGGGATGGTTAGGATTAGATATCGGACCTAAGACAGCTGAATTATATGCTGATGCTGTTAAGGGTGCTAAGACAGTTGTATGGAACGGACCAATGGGATGTTTCGAAATGCCTAACTTTGCAGCTGGTACAATCGCAGTAGCTAAGGCTATGGCTGAAATCGATGCAACAACAATCATCGGTGGTGGAGATTCTGCTGCAGCAGCTAACCAGTTAGGATTTGCTGATAAGATGACACACATCTCAACAGGTGGTGGAGCTTCTCTTGAATTCTTAGAGGGAAAAGATCTTCCAGGTGTTGTAGCTGCTAACGATAAATAAGAGAATATTATAAAAAAATAGAAAAGAGGAACGATTTTATGCGTAAGAAGATTATTGCTGGTAACTGGAAAATGAACAAGACTCCTAGCGAGGCTGTTGCATTAGTAAATGAGTTAAAGCCATTAGTAGCAAATGATGATGTAGATGTAGTATTCTGCGTACCTGCAATCGACATTATCCCAGCTATGGAAGCTGCTAAGGGAAGCAACATCAACATTGGTGCTGAAAATATGTACTTTGAAGAGAGCGGTGCATACACAGGTGAAATTTCACCAGCTATGTTAGTAGATGCAGGTGTTAAGTATGTTGTTCTTGGACATTCAGAAAGAAGAGAGTACTTCGCTGAAACAGATGAAACTGTAAACAAGAAAGTTCTTAAGGCATTCGAGCATGGAATTACACCAATCATCTGTTGTGGAGAGTCTTTGACTCAGAGAAAACAGGGTGTTTACATTGACTGGATCCGTATGCAGATTAAGATTGCATTCCAGAACGTAACAGCAGATCAGGCTAAGACAGCAGTTATCGCTTATGAGCCAATCTGGGCTATCGGAACAGGTGAGACAGCTACATCTGATCAGGCACAGGAAGTATGTGCAGCAATCCGTGCTTGCATCGCTGAAGTATATGATGATGCTACAGCAGCAGCAATCCGCATTCAGTACGGTGGATCTGTTAACTCTAAGACAGCAGCTGACTTATTTGCTAAGCCAGACATTGATGGTGGTCTTGTAGGTGGAGCTTCACTTAAGGCTGAGTTCGGACAGATTGTTAACTACAAATAAAAATTGTCGCGAAGAGCGTGTGACATAGATTTCAGTAGGGGCTGACTTGTTCAGCCCTTATTGAATAATGTTCTCTCGGAGTCTTTTTATACAAGAATTTCGAGATAGATTTTTCTTGGATAACGACATTTCCGCAGTGCGTACACGGTGTGTACGACGAGGAAATGGAGAAAATCCATGGAAAATATAGCCGAAATTGTGGTATAAGGAAGACTCCGAGAGAACATAATAATAAAAGGAGGATATTTATGAGTAAAAAACCTACCGTTTTAATGATATTAGATGGATATGGATTAAACGAAAAGAAAGAGCATAACGCAATTGCTATGGCAAAAACTCCTGTTATGGATAAGTTGATGGCAGAGTATCCTTTTGTAAAGGGAAATGCAAGCGGTATGGCAGTTGGTCTTCCGGAAGGTCAGATGGGTAACTCTGAAGTTGGACATTTGAATATGGGAGCTGGACGTGTTGTATACCAGGAATTAACACGTATTACAAAAGAAATCGAAGATGGAGATTTCTTTAAGAATGAAGCATTCGCAAAGGCTGTTAAGAATTGTAAGGACAATAACTCTGACTTGCATTTCTTTGGCTTGTTGTCAGATGGTGGAGTTCATAGCCATATGTCACATATGTATGGTTTGTTGGAACTTGCAAAAAGAGAAGGAATTCAAAACGTATACGTACATGCATTCTTAGATGGGCGTGATACTGCACCAACTTCAGGAAAAGGTTTCGTTGAGGAAACATTAAAGAAGATGGAAGAAATCGGTGTAGGTAAGATTGCAACAGTTATGGGACGTTACTACGTTATGGACCGTGATAACCGTTGGGACCGTGTAGAACTTGCGTATAAGGCACTTACAGATGGTGAAGGTGTTACTGCACCTGATGCATTGACAGCAGTTCAGCAGTCATATGATAAGGGTGAAAACGATGAGTTCGTTTTACCAACTGTTGTTACAGAAAATGGTGCTCCAGTTGCAACTGTAAAAGACAAAGATTCAGTTATTTTCTATAACTTCCGTCCTGACAGAGCAAGAGAAATCACAAGAGCATTCTGTGCAGATGATTTTGATGGATTTAACCGTAATGGTGGACGTAAAGACACAACATTTGTTGTATTTGGTGAGTATGATGCAACAATCCCTAATAAAATTGTTGCATTCCACAAAGTTGAGATCAACAATACATTTGGTGAAATTCTTGCTGCAGCAGGAAAGACACAGCTTCGTACTGCTGAAACAGAGAAGTATGCACATGTAACATTCTTCTTTAACGGTGGTATTGAGGAGCCAAATAAGAATGAGGAGCGTCTTTTGGTAAAATCTCCAAAGGTTGCTACTTATGATTTACAGCCTGAGATGAGTGCATACGAAGTTTGCGATGGATTAGTAAAAGCAATTAAATCTGATAAGTATGATGTTATTATCATCAACTATGCAAACCCTGACATGGTAGGTCATACAGGTGTTGAAGAAGCTGCAGTTAAGGCTGTAGAGGCTGTTGATGAGTGCGTAGGAAAGACAGTAGATGCAGTTCTTGAAGTTGGCGGACAGATGTTTATCTGTGCTGACCATGGTAACTGTGAGCAGTTAGTTGATTATGAAACAGGTGCTCCATTTACAGCTCATACTACAAATCCGGTTCCATTTATCTTAGTAAACTATGATGAGGCTTACACATTGAGAGAAGGTGGAGCATTATGTGATATCGCACCTACATTGTTAGAAATGATGGGAATGGAACAGCCTGCTGAAATGACAGGAAAATCTTTATTGATTAAAAAATAATGACACGGTAAAAACAATTGTGTGAACAGATAAAATTAGCACATGTTCTGGCAGAAAATTACCAATATTTGCGATTAAATCTAAAAAAAATGAAAAAATATTGAATTATGTCGGGAATTATGTTATAATTCACAATTGAGTGCATTATTAGGAGGTGTGATTCATGTTAGAGACGATAAAAACAATTCTTGTTCTTGTATATATTGTTGTAAGTATCGCGCTTACAGTTATCATTTTATCTCAGGAAGGTAAAGATGGTGGTTTGTCAGCGATTACTGGTGGAGCGTCAGGCGGTACAGACACTTATTGGAGCAAAAATAAAGGTCGTTCAAAAGAGGGTGCTTTGAAGAAAGGTACTGTTGCTTTGGCAATTTTATTCTTTGCAATTTCTATTGTATTGAGCTTGAAGATCTGGCAATAATCAGAAGATTATTGAGAAAACTTAATCAATATAGATGAAAAGCAGATGCATGATGCATCTGCTTTTCTGTTGTGCAAAAAAACTTGTGAGATAAACGATCCACAAGAAGACGCAGGAATTTGGAGAGATAGGGAGAAAACTACTCGATTTTTTGTAAAGTTTTTCTATTATTAGTTACTTTTTTGTGAAGTTATGATATAATACAGGTATAGGAAATGTACGGAAAACACAAGATATTTTGGGGGTGATTGTTATGTTGGAAAAAGAAATTTTAGAACAAAAAAAGAAGCTGATTTACGACTTTGTTTCTGAAAAGGGTTACCGACCTATCAAAGTAAAAGAGATGATGAGTTTACTTCAGGTTCCAAGAAACGAAAAAGAAGATTTTCGGACAGTTGTTGATGCATTGCTTGCGGACGGAAAAATTACTATAGATTCAAAAGGAAAAGTAAAGCCGCTTGGTGTAGATGTAAAGATTGGTACATTTTGTGGAACACAGAAAGGATATGGCTTTGTGCGTATCGAAGGTGAGCCGGATGATATCTTTATTCCAGAAAATGCTACGAAGGGCGCACTTCACAATGACATCGTTCAGGTTTCCATCAATCCTGAGAAAACAGGAAAAAGACAAGAAGGACGTATCGTTGGTATTTTAGAGCGTGGTACGGAAGTAGTTGTTGGAACATTTACGAAAAATAAAAATTATGGTTTTGTTATTTCTGATAATCAGAAGTTTGCAAAGGATATTTTTATTCCAAAAGAGCATTGCAAAAATGCTGTAACAGGACATAAAGTGGTAGTAAAGATTACTGACTTTGGAGCAGGCGGAAAAAATCCGGAAGGTGAGATTATCGAAATTCTTGGCCATGTAAATGATCCAGGTGTAGATATTTTGTCTATTGTAAGAGCGTATGGATTGCCAGAGGAGTTTCCGGATGGTGTTATGAATCAGGTAGAGAGTGTGCCTGATGAAGTACCAGAGGAAGATAAAGTCGGTAGAGAAGATATTCGCGATATGATGATGGTAACCATTGATGGCGAGGATGCGAAGGACTTGGATGATGCGGTTTCTCTGACGAAAGAAGGGGATATTTATCATTTAGGTGTTCATATTGCAGATGTATCTCACTATGTGACAGAAGGTTCTCCGCTTGATAAAGAGGCAATTAAGCGTGGTACCAGTGTGTATTTGGTTGACAGGGTAATTCCTATGTTGCCACATGCTTTATCAAATGGTATCTGCTCATTAAATGCAGGAGTAGACCGTTTGGCACTCAGTTGCTTTATGGATATTGATAAAAACGGAACTGTAGTGGATCACAGAATTTCAGAGACACTTGTACGTATTGATAAGCGTATGTCATATACTCAGGTGAGAAAAGTGATTGAGGATCACGATGAGGATGAAATCAAAGAACATGGGGATTTAGTACCTATGTTTGAGATGATGGCTGAACTGGCAGAAATTCTTCGTGAAAAGAGAAGAAAACGTGGTTCTATTGATTTTGATTTCCCAGAGAGCAAGATTTTATTAGATCCTAAAGGAAAGCCATACGACATTAAACCTTATGAAAGAAGCAAGGCAAATCGTTTGATTGAAGATTTTATGCTTGTGGCAAATGAAACCATTGCAGAAGATTTCTTCTGGAGAGAATCTCCTTTTGTATATCGTACTCATGAGGAGCCGGATCCTGAAAAAATCGAAAAATTAGGAATATTTATCAATAACTTTGGATATAGTATTAAGATAGGACAGGATGAAATTCATCCAAAGGAACTGCAGAAATTGATTAAAAAGATAGAAGGAACAGATGAAGAAATGATGATTAGCCGTCTGACACTTCGTTCTATGAAACAGGCGAGATATACGACAGGATGCGAGGGACATTTTGGACTTGCAACCAAGTATTATTGTCATTTTACTTCTCCTATCCGAAGATATCCGGATTTGCAGATTCATCGTATCATAAAGGAGAGTTTGAAGAATAGTTTACCTGCTAAAAGAACTGCCCATTATGAGAAGATACTTCCTGAGATTGCCCTTTCTTCAAGCCAGTTGGAGCGTAGAGCAGATGAAGCGGAGCGCGAGGTTGAGAAAATGAAGAAGGCGGAATATATGGCTCAGTTTGTGGGACAGATTATGGAAGGTCATATTTCGGGTATCAGCACATGGGGCATGTATGTAGAACTTCCAAATACATGCGAAGGTATGATTCGCGTTACTTCGTTGAAAGATGATTATTATTTCTATGACGAAGAGCATTACATGATGGTAGGCGAGCATACAAAGAAATGTTTCAAACTTGGCGAGAAAGCTCGAATTCGCGTAGTTGGTGTAGATAAACTTACAAGAACCATTGATTTTGAACTTGCCGGGGAAGATGATGAAGATGAACCATGGAATGGGGATGAAATCATTGCCCGTTACACTCCGACACCGGAAGAAGTGGAAGCAGCACAAAAGAAGGCAGAAGACAAGTTTGAAGCACTTAGAAGAGCAGCGATAGAAAAAGATAAAGAATAAAAAATTAACTGCACGTTGACTTGTTTCGCGTGCAGTTTTGTTGTAAACTATGATTGTTATTGTTGATTGTCTGACTAGTGATGGAAACAGTGGAAAGATAATCTTATATTGATACTGTTTGGTGTTAACTGGAAACAGTGTAAAATTGCTTTAGTTGATCACTAAATAGTAACCTTGTATAACAGATGGTAGCAGAAAGGAAAAGAAGATGGCAAAAGAAGGAAAGAAACTAATTGCCAATAATAAAAAAGCATTTCATGACTATTTTATTGAAGAAAACTTTGAAGCAGGTATTTCACTTGCAGGAACAGAAGTGAAGTCTTTACGAATGGGAAAATGCAGTATCAAAGAGTCGTTTGTCCGGATAGAAAAAGGCGAAGTAATTATCTACGGTATGCATATTTCACCATATGAAAAGGGAAATATATTTAATAAAGATCCATTAAGACCAAGAAAATTATTGCTTCACAAGTTTGAAATCAATAAAATGATAGGACAGATGCAACAAAAGGGATATACATTAGTACCGCTGAATGTATATTTTAAAGGCAGTTATGTAAAAGTTGAGATTGGTTTGGCAAAAGGTAAAAAACTCTATGACAAGAGACAGGATATTGCCAAGAAAGATCAACAAAGAGAAGCGGAGAAACAATTTAAGAGAAATATGAGATTCTAACTAGTGTATTGATTGACTTTAAAAATGAAACGTGTTAGAATTGTTCTCACAGGTCAGAAAGACCGAACCTTACAACGTCTCCGGTATGGAGATTACCTATGGGGTTGTAATGGTTTCGACGGGGATTTAGAAACTCGAGCAGCTATCCGTGGCTCTGGGACCACGTTAAAACCTGGATTAAATATAAACGCAGAAGATAATTTTGCATTAGCTGCCTAAGGGCGGCTTGTCAATCCTGAACATCCCGCGCTTCGGGAATTGGCATCAATCTTGCGGGGCACCTTATTTGCAAAGCTTTGCGTAGATAAGAGATATATGAAGCTACTAAAGTCAGTAGCGTGTTAGTTCGCGACTGATGGAGGGAATGTTAAATAACTGACTGTGATAGGAGATACTGGGGTGGAAGAGTTTTCGGACGCGGGTTCGACTCCCGCCAGCTCCACTTACTTGGTTGAATATCAGTATTTTATATGATTTTCTCCAAGAATTTCTTTAGGTAAAGGAACCGCATAGTCAAT
>CADBNB010000059.1 GCA_902795895.1 uncultured Lachnospiraceae bacterium
AATTAAATGACTAATTAAAAATTGGTATATTGTTAGGACAATTCTAAATGAATGGTCCTAATTTTTATATTGAAATGATTTGAAAAAACAAAACAATGTGTTTGTGCGACGGACAGATGTACGCAAAATGTGTTTGACGAGATTAAAAAACATCAATTTAGGTGTATTATTTTAAAATGAGCCAACAAATGGTAAAAAACTCAAAAAAGTGAAAAAGCTAGTAATAATGCATCATAGAACGTGTGAAAAGAACCGATTTTAGACATTATAAAATATTTTTATAAAAAAATACAAAAAAAACTATTGATTTTTTTTAAGCTATGTTATATTATTGTAGGCGAGGCAAGAAATGGCGATAATAATTACCATCTTTTACCAAAATATAGAACGGTGTGAGTAATAATCCATGTCATGATTGTTACAATCATTTAAAAACACATTTTAGGAGGTATTATACCATGTCATACGTTGATGAAGTTTTAGAGTCATTGAAAAAGAAGAATGCATCTGAGCCAGAATTTATCCAGGCTGCAACAGAAGTTTTGGATTCATTACGTCCAGTAATCGATGCAAACGAAGAGTTATACAGAAAGGAAGCTATTCTTGAGAGAATTACAGAGCCAGATCGTCAGATTATGTTCCGTGTTCCTTGGGTTGATGATAACGGTAACGTTCAGGTTAACCGTGGTTTCCGTGTTCAGTTTAACAATGCTATCGGACCTTACAAGGGAGGACTTAGATTACATCCTTCTGTAAATCTTGGAATTATCAAATTCTTAGGTTTTGAGCAGATCTTCAAGAACTCACTTACAACATTACCAATCGGTGGTGGTAAGGGTGGTTCTGATTTTGATCCTAAGGGAAAATCAGACAGAGAAATTATGGCATTCTGCCAGAGCTTTATGACAGAGCTTTCTAAGTACATCGGAGCTGACACTGATGTTCCTGCTGGTGACATCGGAACAGGTGCTCGTGAAATCGGATATATGTTCGGTCAGTACAAGAGAATTCAGGGAACATTCGAAGGTGTTCTTACAGGTAAAGGTCTTACTTGGGGTGGATCTCTTGCTCGTACAGAAGCTACAGGATATGGTTTATTATATTTAACAAATGCTCTTCTTAAAGATCATAACATTGATATCAAGGGTAAGATTTGTGCAGTATCAGGTGCTGGTAACGTTGCAATCTACGCTATCCAGAAAGCACATCAGTTAGGTGCTAAGTGTGTAACATGTTCAGACTCTACAGGATGGATTTACGATCCAGAAGGTATCGATGTTGAGCTTCTTAAGGAAGTTAAGGAAGTTAAGCGTGCTCGTCTTGCTGAGTATGCTGCTGCTAGACCATCAGCTCAGTACCATGAGAAGAAGAACTCAGAAGATCATGGTGTATGGTCAATCAAATGTGATTTAGCTCTTCCATGTGCTACACAGAACGAGCTTAACTTAGAAGATGCTAAGATGCTTGTTGCAAACGGTGTTACATCTGTAACAGAAGGTGCTAACATGCCTACAACACTTGAGGCTACTAAGTATCTTCAGGAGCAGGGAGTTCTTTTCGTAGGTGGAAAGGCTGCTAACGCTGGTGGAGTTGCTACATCTGCATTAGAGATGAGCCAGAACTCAGAGAGACTTTCTTGGACATTTGAGGAAGTTGACGGAAAACTTAAGAACATTATGGAGACAATCTACGCTAACATTTCAGATGCTGCTAAGAGATACGGTGTTGAAGGTGATTACGTAGCAGGTGCTAACATTGCCGGATTTGAAAAGGTTGTTAACGCTATGATCGCTCAGGGTGTTTGCTAATTAGCAGATATCATATAATTAAAAAAAAAAAATCTACTAAACTCAACTATAAGGTCAGTCTGATGTATGTCAGTCTGACCTTTTAATTTAAAAGTGTTTTCTGTAGACAAAGCAGAATATATGCTTGCATGTAATTCTGTTTGAATACGTGAAAACCTAAACTGTATGAGTAAGTAGCTACTTTAATACTCATAATGTTTTTAATTTAGCACAAGATTGGTGTAATCTATGGTCTGCCAATCCTTGATTTTTTCTAGGTAAAGTGCTATCATGAAATAGGTGTTGTTTCTTCAAAATAGAGAAACAATGATGAATGATTGGATGAGAAAACATTCATCCGAATAAGAGAAAAGAAGAAAGATACGAGGTGCATTAGAAAATGAGTAATTTTGACAAGTTATTAGCAAAGGTTGCAGAGTGTGACCTTAAGAAGGTAGCAGTAGCAGTAGCGCAGGATTCTGAAGTTTTGCAGGCAGTAGATGCTGCAAAGAAGCAAAACATTGCAGATGCTATTTTAGTAGGAGATGAAGCTAAGATTAAAGAAATCGCTGCTTCACTTAATATTGATGCGTCACAGTTTACTATTATCAACGAGCCAGATGTTATTGAGGCATCATTAAAGGCTGTTAAGCTTGTACACGATGGTGAAGCTGATATGTATATGAAGGGTATCATCGACACAAAGAACTTCTTAAAGAGTGTATTGAATAAGGAAGTTGGTTTAAGAACAGGAAAAGCTCTTTCACATGTAGCTGTATTTGATATTAAGGGATATGATCGTTTGTTATTCTTAACAGACGTTGCATTTATGACATATCCTTCATTAGAGGAAAAGGTACAGATTATCGAAAATACTGTACCAGTTGCAAAGGCTTGCGGAGTTGATTGTCCAAAGGTTGCACCACTTGCAGCAGTTGAGGTTGTTAACCCTAAGATGCCTGTAACAGTTGAGGCTGAGCAGTTAACACAGATGAACATTGATGGAAAGATTACAGATTGTATCGTTGATGGACCATTGTCATTGGATTTGGCTATTGATCCAGAAGCTGCAAAACATAAGGGAGCAACAGATCGTAAGATCCAGGGTGATGCTGATATCTTATTATTCCCAGACATTCACGCTGGTAACCTTGTTTATAAGGCATTGGTACATTGTTCAGAAGTTAAGAATGGTTGTATCTTAACAGGTACAAAGGCTCCAGTTATCTTAACATCTCGTTCAGATACATTCGAAACAAAACTTAATTCAATCGCTTTAGCTGCTGTAGTAGCTGAAGAGATGGCAAAATAATTTACTGTACGTAAATAGTTGAAATTTAACGGTTGGATTTAGTACATATTTGTAAATATCATATGGCACGCAATCTCTAAAGTAGGTTTACGTGCCATATGTATTTGTTTTCTCAGATATACAAAGTGATATTGAGAGAACTAATATAAATAAAGAGGAGGCAAAAAAGATGGCATATACTAGTTTAATTTTAAATCCAGGTTCTACATCAACAAAGATTGGTGTTATGGAAGACGAGACATTATTGTTTGAGGAGACTCTTCGTCATTCAACAGAAGAAATCTCTAAGTACGCAACTATTTTTGATCAGAAGGATTTCCGTAAGGATGTTATCTTATCTGTATTAAAAGAGAAGAATTTTGATCTTAAGACATTGGATGTTGTAGTTGGACGTGGTGGTATGTTAAAACCAATCCCAGGTGGTACATATCCTGTATCTGATGCTTTGTTGGAAGATTTAAAGATTGGTAAACAGGGACAGCATGCATCAAACCTTGGTGGTATTCTTGCAAAGGAGATTGGTGATGAGTTAGGTATTCCTTCATACATCGTTGACCCAGTTGTAGTTGACGAGTTAGCACCAGTTGCAAGATTGTCAGGACATCCGTTGTTCCCAAGAACAAGTGTGTTCCATGCACTTAATCAGAAGGCTGTTGCTAAGAGATATGCAAAGGAAACTGGAAAGAAATACGAAGATCTTAACTTAATCGTAGTTCATATGGGTGGTGGAGTATCTGTCGGTGCACATGACCATGGTAAAGTAGTAGATGTAAATAATGCGTTAGACGGAGATGGAGCATTTTCACCAGAGAGAACTGGTAGAGTGCCTTCTGGAGCTTTAATTAAGGCTTGTTTCAGCGGAAAGTATACAGAGCAGGAAGTATACAAAATGTTCGTTGGTAACGGTGGATTAAATGCTTACGTTAATACTAACGATATGAGAGATGTATTGGCTGTAAAAGATACAGACGCAAAAAATGCAGAAGTATTTGATGCATTTATCTATCAGGTAGCTAAGGATATGGGTGAAATGGCAACTGTTCTTAAAGGAAAGGTTGATCAGATCATTGTAACAGGTGGTATTGCATATTCTGAAGTTGTTATCAATGCGTTAAAAGAGCGTACAGCTTGGATTGCTGACTTTACCGTATATGGTGGAGAAGATGAGCTTCTTGCACTTGCTCAGGGTGCTATTCGTGTACTTAGTGGCGAAGAAAAGCCAATGGAATACTAATCAGAATTAAATATATGATATATATGAATGACTTTTGCACATGAATGTGCAAAAGCCATTTGTGTATGGAAGGGAAAATTTATTTGTGCATAAAAATGGTGAATAGCAAGATGCTATTCACCATTTTTCGGATAATATAGATCAAATCTATGGGGGTATTTTCTTGTCTCGAAAAGGTGAGATGTATGAAAAGACAAGAAATAATAATTAATTATATGTTATTTCATGATGCGAATAATGTATATGCTATTAAACTATATTTATATAATACAATAAACTGGTTACAAAATAATTACAAAATTAGGAAATGAGACAATTTAATTGAAGAAAACACGTTTATGAAACAATTACATAAACAAATATCTATTTATGAAGTTGAGATTGGTGTGTGGCTATTTTAGCACTAGGTTTATTTATTATATTTTTTTAGGATATAAAAAGGAGCTGATACATAAATAAATATGTACCAGCTCCTTTGAGCTATCGTATATAATTATAAATAATTATTATGTTTACACTAGAAATTATTTATTTGCAAGTGCTGTCTTGAAAGCTTCTGTAAGCATTGGAACTACCTTGTTAAGGTCTCCAACGATACCGTAATCAGCTACGTCAAAGATAGGAGCGTTCTCATCTTTGTTAATAGCGATGATCAAATCAGAATCTTCCATACCAGCTGTATGCTGGATAGCACCAGAAATACCGATTGCGAAGTAAACCTGAGGACGTACTGTCTTACCAGTCTGACCAACCTGTAATTCTTTCTCTTTCCAACCATCATCTACAACAGCACGTGAACAAGAAACTGTTCCACCTACAACTGCTGCAAGATCATCTAATAACTTGAAGTTTTCTGCACTACCAACTCCACGTCCACCAGATACAAGGATCTTAGCTTCTGCGATATCAGCAACACTCTTAACTTCTTTAACGATATTTAAAATCTCAACATACTTGTTGTTTGGTGTAAATCCAGGGTTGTAGTTGATAACTTCAGCCTTAGCTCCCTTGATAGGAGAGATTTTCTGCATAACACCAGCACGTACTGTAGCCATCTGAGGACGGTTATCTGGACATGCGATAGTAGCGATTGTGTTTCCACCGAAAGCAGGACGAGTCATTAATAACTGGTTAGCTTTCTGTGGCTGATTTCCGATTGGGTTGATTGGGAAGTTACCAATCTCAAGTACTGTACAGTCAGCTGTAAGACCTGTAGCAACACGAGCTGATACACGAGGTCCTAAATCTCTACCGATTGCAGTAGCACCAACTAATACGATTTCTGGTTTGTATTCGTTGATAACTGAAGCTAATGCATGTGTATATGGCTCAGTTCTGTATTCTTTTAATTCAGGATCATCAACAACGATTACTTTATCAGCACCGTATTCAGCTAATGTATCTACTAAATTTGCAATACCAGAACCAACTAAAACTGCAGTAACTTCTGTATTTAAATCTTTTGCTAAGTCTTTAGCTTTTCCAAGTAATTCTAATGCGATTGAGCTAATCTCATTGTCTACCTGCTGAGCAAAGACATATACGCCCTTATATTCTTCTAAATTCATTATTTGTCACCATCTTCCTTTATTAGATAATTACATGTTTCTCAGCTAATCTAGCCATTAACTCGTTAACAGCTGTTTCTGCGTCTGTTGAAAGCATTTCACCAGCACCCTTACGAACTTTGTCAGAAGCTTTAGCAATCTTTGTAGGAGAACCCTTTAATCCAAGGTTTGCGTCATCTACATCTTTAAGATCTGCTCTTCCCCAAACTGTAATCTCTTTATCATATGCATCAAAGATTCCACCTGGAGTCATGTAACGTGCTTCGTTTAATTCAGAAAGAGCTGTAACCAAACATGGCATTTTAGCTTTTACTTCATGGTATCTATCTTCGTACTGACGCTGAACAATAACTGAATCTCCGTCAATCTTGATATCCTGAGCATAAGAAATTACTGGAATATCTAAGTGCTCTGAAATCTGTGGTCCAACCTGAGCTGTATCTCCATCGATAGCCTGACGACCAGTAATGATTAAATCATAATCGATATTTCTTAAAGCTCCAGCAAGAGTAGTAGAAGTAGCCCATGTATCAGCTCCACCTAAAACTCTATCTGTAACAAGGATACCATTGTCAGCGCCCATAGCCATAGCTTCACGAAGTACTTCCTCAGCCTTAGGAAGACCCATTGTTAATACAGTAACCTCAGCATTATACTGATCTTTTAATCTAAGTGCTGCTTCTAATCCAGCTTTATCGTCTGGGTTCATGATAGTAAGCATTGCACCTCTGTCCAAAGTACCGTCTGGGTTGAATTTAACTCCACCCTTTGTATCTGGAACCTGTTTAATACAAACAACGATTTTCACAGTCATTCACTCCTTAATATTTGTAGTGCAGGATAACACCTGCTTCGTTAATTTTAAATTGGTTTGATGAAAGATTATGCTAAAATGTTAGCAGCGATAACCATACGCTGAACTTCTGAAG
>CADBNB010000060.1 GCA_902795895.1 uncultured Lachnospiraceae bacterium
AGGAACAGCGATTGCATGTATGACTGTTGTTGCTGCAATTTCAACAAAAACCACAGCTAGTGCCGCAACGGTTACGGGGATTGAGCAAACAAATAGCTCTTCTACTTCAGCAACTCTTGACTGGCAAGATGTGACTGATGCAAAAGGATATAATGTATATCTTTCAAAAGATGGAGGTAGTACATATGAGAGAATATCTAATTCATCTTATTATGATGTAAAGTCATCTAATAATACATTTTATAAACTTGAAGGCGGAGAAAGTTATTATGTAAAGATTGCTGCAGTTGATGATAATTATAATGAAATGGAAAAGAGTGAAAGTTTTGAAATCATTACGGCACCAGAAAGAGTGTCTGGTGTTAAATATGTTGGTGCTGATGACACTACAGCAACGGTTCAATGGGAAGCTTCTAATGGTGCTATGGTATATGTTATCGAATCTGGAGTTGCAAAATATACAACAACATCAACCAGTTATAAAGTACCTGTTGATGGACAGGGCTCAGCAAAAATTTATCCATGTAGGGTAAGTGAAAGTGAATATGTGGCAATAGGTGATTATACTGGAATATATGATGACTTAAGAAATTTAACTACAAAGATTTCTACGAAGAATTTTGGTATTTTGTATGCATATGCTTCTATTAACAGTTTTGATATTGGTGTTATTGCTTATGGAAATGGTGTGCAACTTCAGGCATATAACTGTGTCACAGGTAAGAAATTATGCACAGAAACGTCTATCATTAGTTCGTCAAATTTTACAGCAAGAGTGTCTGTAAATAAATTCAAGAAAAATATTCCTTGTAAGTATCGAGTGCGTGCATACATTACTACAAGTGATGGAAAAAAGGTATATGGTAAATGGTCATCATATCAGTATATGGTAAATCCTGATAATCTTAAATATATTGCAACAAAAAATAAGGTTACAATGAAATTTCCAAAACTTAAAAATGTTGTTAGTATCAAGGTGTTAATGTCAAATAAATCGGAAAAGGGATTTAAAAAAATTGGAACTGTAAAAGGAAATAAAAGAAGTCTTGTGGTAACAAAATATAATAAGAAGAGCCTTAAGAAAGGAACAAGATATTATATTAAATTTATTTACACAATAAAAGATAAGAATGGTAAGAAACATAAAGTTAATATGGGAAATGTATATTATTGTACAACACGTTCATATTAATATTCAGATGATTATCTTATGTTTAAATAATTATTAAAAGAATGGGACATACTACTCCGAAAGGAGTGATAGTATGGAACAGAAAGAAAATGATACTGTTGAGTTACTGAAAGAATGTAATGCCGGATGTAAAAGTGCTACCAACAGCATGGAGCAGGTATTAGGTTTCTTACAGGAAGGTAAGTTAAAAACGCTGATACTTAAATACAACAAGGATCATATTCAGCTTGGTGATGAGTGTCACAGATTATTAAATCAGGAAAATGCGGAAGAAAAAGATCCGTCTATGATGGCAAAGACTATGTCATGGCTTGGAACAGAGATGAAGATGATGATGAATAGCGATGATGCCAAAGTGGCTGACATTATGGTGGAAGGCTGCAATATGGGCATTAAATCCTTAGAAAAGTATTTGAACCAGTATCAGGCGGCAGATAGTAAGAGCAAAGGAATTACAAAACAGTTGATCACCTTGGAAGAAAACTTCAGAGATGAATTGTATGAGTTTTTGTAAAATGAAAACTTTTTAGTAAAAAATGAATAAAAAAATAAAGAGCAAATCACAAAATGTCGATTTGCTCTTTATTTTTTATTGCGTTGAAACTTCGCCGTCATCCGGTGAAAGAAGCTGGTCGGCCTCATCATTTGATGGAAGCAATCGTATATGAACTTTTTCAATACGATTTTTTTCTACGGCATCTACCGTATATTCTACACCGTGATCAGCAATTTTTTCGCCTTCTTCCGGAAGGTGTTCCAAAAGATTGATGATATGTCCTGCGATAGAATCGTAGTCATCAGATTCTAATTCCAATCCAATGGCTTCGTTTACTTCGTCTAATTTAGCTGTACCGTTGACTAGATATTCATGTTCAGAAATCATCTGAATTACATCTTCTTCGTATTCGTCGTATTCATCTCGGATTTCACCAACGATTTCTTCTAATAAATCTTCCAACGTAATAAGTCCCGCAGTAGCACCGTACTCGTCAAGTACGATTGCCATGGCAATGGACTCTTTTCGCATTTCTATCAAAAGCTCAGAAGTCTTTTTGAACTCATACGTAAAGTATGGTTTTCTCATAATCTTTGAAATCTGAAAATCTTCTCTTGGTCCCTGATAAAAGAATACGTCCTTTAAATTTACAATACCTACCACATCATCGATAGTTTCATTGTATACCGGTAGTCGGGAAAATTTTTCCTGGTCAAATATTTCAAGTAATTCTTCGTATGTGTTTTCTTCCTTTGCAAAAGTCATGTCAATTCTTGGTATCATAACATCCTTCGCAACGGAATCACCAAAATCAACCACATTTGTAATCATTTTGCGTTCTTCGCTCTCGATAACACCTTCTTCGTGGCTGGCATCTACAATGGTAAGTAATTCGCTTTCTGTAATGGCTTCGTGCTTTGCATCCGGATTAATCCGAAAGATATGCATAAATCCTCTTGCCAGTTTGTTTACAATAAAAATTACAGGAGTGAGCAACTTAGTTAGTAAATTGATAATGCCTGCGTAAGCCATGGAAATATTCGTAGAATAAATGGAAGCAAGTGTTTTTGGCGTAATTTCACCGAAAATAAGAACTAAAATTGTCAATACACCGGTTCCGATTCCAATGACTAAACTTTGCTTTTCTGGCATACCTGCGTGTGTACAGATATTTGCCATCAGTGTAGTTGTTAGGGAAGAAGCAGTCAAATTTACAATGTTGTTTCCAATAAGGATGGTACTCAGTAATTTTGACGGATCTTCAATGAGTTTTTCTACTGTTTTTGCTCTTCGATTCCCCTCATCAGCCAAAGCACGAATTTTCATTCGGTTTACCGTAGTAAGGGCTGTTTCTGCGGAAGAGAAAAAAGCAGATATTAGAAGTAACACAATTACAGTTATCAGTTGTGGAATATCCCTCGGGTCCAAAAAAATCATCTCCTCTTTCGATTTAGGGCGGACAATTCCTAAATCAGTTGCAATAGATAGTGTATGTTGTTGTCTCTGTTATTAGGGGAGTGCATAGTATGGCACTCCCTCGTAAATTAACTTGAACACATAAACTTGGTTTTAAATCTTAATCTTCGTCTTCATCATCCTGAACACTTAAAATCTGTCTCTTACGAGCCATTTCATCACTATCTAAGTATTCGTCATAAGTTGTAATCTTATCAATCAATCCATTTGGAGTAATTTCGATGATACGGTTTGCGATAGTCTGAATAAACTGGTGATCCTGTGAGGTAAATAATACAACACCAGGGAATTTAATCAGACCGTTGTTAAGTGCTGTGATTGACTCCATGTCTAAATGGTTGGTAGGCTCATCCATAATAAGTACATTTGACGCCATGATCATCATTTTTGATAACATAACACGTACTTTTTCACCACCGGATAATACTTTTACTTTCTTAACACCGTCTTCACCGGCAAATAACATACGTCCAAGGAAACCACGAACATAAGTTACATCCTTTTCTGGTGAGAACTGCATCAACCAGTCTACGATAATATCATCGCAGTCAAAGTCTTTTGTATTGTCCTTTGGGAAGTAAGAATTGCTAGTTGTTACACCCCATTTGTAGTTTCCTTCGTCTGGCTCCATTTCGCCGGAAAGAATCTTGAATAAAGTAGTGGATGCAGCAGTGTTGCTTCCTACAAATGCAATTTTATCTTCACGGTTTACAATAAATGAAACGTCGTCCAATACTTTTACACCGTCGATAGTCTTTGATAAATGCTCAACTGTAAGAACTTCGTTTCCAATCTCGCGCTGTGGACGGAAATCAATGTATGGATATTTACGGCTGGATGGTTTAATGTCATCCAACTCGATTTTTTCCAAGGCACGCTTTCTTGAAGTAGCCTGTTTTGATTTTGAAGCGTTGGCACTAAATCTCTGGATAAAGTCCTGTAATTCCTTGATTTTTTCTTCTTTCTTTTTGTTTGCTTCCTTCATCTGTTTAATCATTAACTGGCTTGACTCATACCAGAAGTCGTAGTTTCCAGCGTAAAGCTGAATTTTAGCATAGTCAATATCAGCAGTATGTGTACATACTTTATTTAAGAAGTAACGGTCATGTGATACTACGATGACTGTATTGTCGAAGTTAATCAAGAATTCTTCTAGCCAACGAATCGCATCTAAATCCAAGTGGTTTGTAGGCTCGTCAAGAAGCAAAATGTCCGGGTTACCAAACAATGCCTGTGCCAACAATACTTTCACTTTCTGTCCACCGTTTAAGTCTTTCATCAAAGTGTAGTGAAGGTCTGTTTCAATACCAAGACCATTTAAAAGAGTAGCAGCATCAGATTCTGCTTCCCATCCGTTAAGGTTAGCAAACTCGCCTTCTAATTCACTGGCAAGAATACCATCTTCCTCTGTAAAATCTTCTTTAGCGTAGATTGCATCCTTTTGTTTCATAATATCGTATAAACGCTGATTTCCCATGATTACAGTGTCTAATACATTAAACTCGTCGTACTTAAAGTGATCCTGCTTTAAGAAAGACAAACGCTGACCTGGTGTGATGATGATATCACCTTTTGTTGGCTCTAATTCGCCAGACAAAATCTTAAGGAAGGTAGACTTACCTGCACCGTTTGCTCCGATTAATCCGTAGCAGTTTCCTTCTGTAAATTTAATGTTAACATCTTCAAATAATGCTTTCTTTCCGAGTCGTAAAGTGACGTTACTCGCTTGAATCATAAATAGAAACCTCGCTTTCTTACCGTTCATAATTTCAATAACTAAGTGCTTTGTTCGTCTTTTTGAAAGAAACGTAACAAACACCAATTCTAATTGTACAATATATCTGGAATTTTGCAAGCTTTTTTGAAACGGGATATCAAAGAATATATTTGAAAAGAAAATTTTTTACGTTTACAGAAAAAAACTTGCGTAGCAAAAACAGTTTTTAGTTTATTCTTGTACATTCTGGTTGTACAGTGTATAATTAATTGGTTATACTTTTCGAGAACTATTATACAGTGTAATGAAAGAAAGTGTTAAAGGAGTCGTTTTATGAACTTATTAACAGCAGAGAAGATTAGTAAGAATTTTACGGATAAAGTAGTGTTAAATCAGGTTTCGCTTGGAATCAATGAAAATGATAAAGTGGGAGTCATTGGAGTCAATGGTACCGGTAAGTCTACCTTATTAAAAGTGTTGGCAGGAAAAGAAGAACCTGATGAAGGTCGTATTGTAAAAGGAAATGATGTGCGAGTAGAATATCTGGCACAGACTCCTGAATTTGATGAACGTTATACTTTGCTTGATAATGTAATTCGTACTCATGAACACGCTAGTGCAGGATGGAATGTGGAAGGCGAAGCAAAAGCAATGCTTGGAAAGCTTGGAATTATGGAGTGGGACAAGAAACCATCCCAGTATTCCGGTGGTCAAAGAAAGCGTGCAGCCCTTGTAAGAACCCTTTTGACACCTGCGGATATATTGATTTTAGATGAGCCTACCAACCATTTGGACAATGCCATGGCAGAGTGGTTAGAGGAGTATTTGAATAACTTTCGTGGGGCATTTATTATGATTACCCATGATCGGTATTTCCTAGATAAAGTTACCAATAAAATCGTTGAGATTGACAAAGGAAAGCTCTATACCTACGAGACAAACTATACCGGATTTCTGGCACTTAAGTTAGAGCGTGAGGAGATGGAGCAGGCTACGGAGCGAAAGAAAAGTGCTTTGTATCGAAAAGATCTTGCATGGATGATGCGAGGTGCCAGAGCCCGTTCTACAAAGCAGAAAGCTCACATTCAGAGATTTGAAGAACTTAGGGACCGGGAAAAGATTGTGGAAGACGTACAGGTGGATATTACGGCACTTGCTTCAAGACTTGGAAAAAAGACCATTGAATTATCTAATATTTGCAAATCCTATGGGGATAAAAAGTTATTAGAAGATTTTACGTATATTTTTCTAAAAACAGATCGAATTGGAATTGTTGGAAATAACGGAGCAGGAAAGTCTACTCTTCTTAAGATTATCAACGGATTAGAGCCTATGGATTCGGGCAACATAGAGATAGGACCTACAGTAAAAATCGGATATTTTGCCCAGGAATGTGAAGCTATGGATCCAAAACAAAAAGTGATTGATTATATTAAGGAAGTAGCTGAATATATTGAAACTCCGGATGGAAGCGCCAGTGCTTCACAGATGCTTGAGCGGTTTTTATTTACGGGAGCCATGCAGTATTCACTGATTGAAAAGTTATCCGGCGGTGAGCGAAGAAGATTATATTTGTTGCGTATTTTAATGGAAGCACCAAATGTGCTTATTCTTGACGAGCCTACCAATGATTTGGATATTCAGACACTTCGCATATTGGAAGATTATCTGGATACATTTCCGGGAATTGTCATTACCGTATCCCATGACCGTTATTTCCTAGACCGCGTGGTTCGAAGAATTTTCGCCTTTGAGGGAAATGGTGTTGTTAAACAATACGAAGGCGGATTTACGGATTACTG
>CADBNB010000061.1 GCA_902795895.1 uncultured Lachnospiraceae bacterium
AATCTATCTCGAAATTCTTGTATAAAAAGACTCCGAGAGAACATTAAAAAGGAATGAGGGTTATGGAAGATTTAGATTATCAGGAATACAGACAGTTGGATACTTTGGAGGATTCCATAAAAACCGAGCTTGTGGAAGTCATCTGTCATGGTATTGTGGTGAGCAATCTGGCAGTTCTTTTGGCAAAAGAGCTTGGTGAAGACGATGATTTTTGTAGAGAAATCGCCATTGCAGGTTTGCTGCATGATATTGGTAAAATAAAAATGAACCGTTATTTGTACGGAAAGGATGCCTTAGCAGTAGAAGAAATGAAATACTTCCGAATGCATTCCGTATACAGTTATGACGTGTTACACAGACTGAATTATTCAAAGTTAATTCAGGAAAGTGTGTTTCATCACCATGAAAATTATGATGGAAGCGGATATCCTTACAATTTAGTGGGGAAGAGCATTCCTTACGGAGCACGCATTTTACATGTTTGCGACGTATTTGCTGCATTGACTTCGGATCGAAGCTATCGTTCCGCTTTTGATGAAGAAGCAGCTATTGAGATTATGATTGAAGAAACAAAGAATTATGACATTGAGATGTTTGTGGCATTTTTGAGGGTTCTTCATTCAGATGAATTTAAAAATGTATTT
Source organism: uncultured Lachnospiraceae bacterium (assembly GCA_902795895.1). Classification (GTDB taxonomy): domain Bacteria; phylum Bacillota; class Clostridia; order Lachnospirales; family Lachnospiraceae; genus CAG-411. The sequence goes on from CADBNB010000061.1 coordinate 645, forward strand.
AATATTGAAGAACAGGTGGAACTATTTAATTCAATGATGTATTATATGTATGAACAACCGAAAAGAAGTGTTGTTCGAAAAGGGAAAAAAATAGTCGCTGTACATAGAGAGCATTAGAATGTTCTCTCGAAATTCTTGTATAAAAAGGCTCTGAGAGAACATTAGATAGAATTGGAGGAAAAAAGAGTGATTACACAAAGACCAAAAGGTACCCAGGATTGGTATGGAGAAAGTATGCAAAAGAGAACCGTTTTAGAAAAAATGGCTCGTGATCTTTGCAAGGTTTATAACATCAAGGAGATTATTACACCGGTATTTGAGCATACAGAATTGTTTCAAAGAGGTGTAGGCGAAACTACAGATGTAGTACAAAAAGAAATGTACACATTTATGGATAAAGGTGATCGTAGCATTTCCTTGAAACCTGAGGGAACTGCAGGTGCTATGCGTGCTTATTTGGAAAACAGTATGTATGCAGAGAGCCAGCCAACAAAGATGTTCTATGTGACACCTGCCTTTCGTTATGAAAAACCACAAAGCGGAAGACTTCGCCAGCATCACCAGTTCGGAGTTGAGTTTGTAGGTTCAAAGAGTCCTTTGGCAGAAGTAGAGTTAATCACTCTTGTTACTACATTTATCCGCAATTTAGGACTTAAGGATGCAAAACTTCACATCAACAGCATTGGATGTGCAAATTGTAGAAAAGATTATAATGATGCGTTGCTTGCTTATCTTGGAAAACATGAAGATAAGCTGTGTCCAACCTGTAAAGAGCGTATGCAGAAAAATCCACTCCGTGTCATTGACTGTAAAGTTCCTGATTGTAAGGAAATTGTTGCAAATGCACCTAGAACCATTGATTATCTGGATGCAGAATGTAAAGAGCATTTTGAAGAATTACAGGCACTTTTAACAGAGCTTAATATTCCATTTGAAGTTGATACAGGCATTGTTCGTGGTTTGGATTATTATACAAAGACTGTATTTGAATTTGTAAATGCAGATGGATTTACCCTTTGTGGTGGTGGCCGTTATGACGGTTTGATTCACGAAATTGACGGAAAACAGGATATTCCTTCCGTTGGATTTGGTATGGGAATTGAAAGAATTCTTTATTTCCTTGATAAAGAGGGGATAGAACTTGAAAAAGCACCGGTTCCTGAATTATACGTAGGAATTTTAGGTAAGGAAGCAAGAGCAAAGGCATATCGTCTGGTAAATGAACTTCGTCTTGCCGGTGTTGTAGTTGAGACAGACTACATGGACCGAAGTGTGAAAGCACAGATGAAGTATGCAAATAAAATTAATGCGAAAAATACAGTGGTTCTTGGTACGGATGAATTGGAAAAGGGCGTTGCTACAGAGAAAAACATGGATACTCATGAAGAGACAGAAGTTTCATTGGACGAGATTGCAGCTTTGATTTTAAAGAATACAGATAAGTAATTTTAATGTCGCTGGTCAGGCAATGAACAGTAACATACTTGATGATTATATTATTTTGGAGGAAAAGATACTATGGCAGAATCAATGAAAGGGTTGCACAGAAGTTGCCGCTGTGCAGAGTTATCAAAGAGTGATGTAGGTAAAGATGTTACAGTAATGGGATGGGTTCAGAAGCAGAGAAACAAAGGTGGAATCATCTTTGTAGATATGCGTGACCGTTCCGGATTGTTGCAGATTATTTTTGAGGAGAGCGACTGTGGAGCAGAAAGCTTTGCAAAAGCAGAGAAACTCAGAAGTGAATTTGTAATTGCTGTTACCGGTAAAGTTTGTGAAAGAGAAGGGGCAGTAAACAAAAATCTTGCAACAGGAGAAATCGAAATCCGTGCAAATGGCTTGAGAGTATTATCAGAGTCAGAAACACCTCCGTTCCCAATTGAAGAGGATAGCAAGACAAAAGAAGAATTGCGTTTGAAATACAGATATTTGGATTTAAGAAGACCTGATCTGCAGAAAAATTTAATCCTTAGAAGTAAGGTTTCAACTATCACTAGACAGTTTATGGCAGAGGAAGGTTTCCTTGAAATCGAGACACCAATTTTGAATAAGAGTACTCCGGAAGGAGCTAGAGATTACCTTGTACCAAGCCGTGTACATCCTGGAAATTTTTACGCACTTCCACAGTCTCCACAGATTTTCAAGCAGTTGTTGATGTGTTCCGGATATGACCGTTATTTCCAGATTGCAAGATGCTTCCGTGACGAGGATTTGCGTGCAGACCGTCAGCCTGAGTTTACACAGATGGATATGGAACTTTCATTTGTAGATGTAGATGACGTAATTGACGTAAATGAGCGTTTGTTACATAAATTATTCAAAGAGACTATCGGAGTTGAGGTACCTCTTCCAATCCAGCGTATGACATGGCAGGAAGCAATGGATCGTTTCGGTTCAGATAAGCCGGATATCCGTTTCGGAATGGAACTTAACAATGTAACAGATGTAGTAAAAGACTGCGAGTTTGTTGTATTTAAGGGTGCCATTGAAAATGGCGGAACTGTTCGTGGTATCAATGCCAAAGGACAGGGACAGATGCCAAGAAAGAAAATCGATGCATTGGTTGAATTTGCAAAAGGATACGGTGCAAAGGGATTGGCATATATTGCAATTCAGGAAGATGGCACAGTAAAATCTTCATTCGCAAAATTCATGAAAGAAGAGGAAATGTCAGCACTTATTAAGGCAATGGATGGTGAAAACGGAGACTTGTTGTTATTTGCCGCTGATAAGAATAAAGTAGTCTGGGATGTTCTTGGAGCACTTCGTTTACACTTGGCAGAGCAGATGGATTTACTTGATAAGAACGAGTATAAATTCCTTTGGGTAACAGAATTCCCACTTCTTGAGTGGTCAGAGGAAGAAAACAGATTTACAGCTATGCATCATCCATTTACTATGCCAATGGAAGAGGATTTGGAATTCTTAGAGTCAGATCCTGGACGTGTTCGTGCTAAGGCATACGACATTGTATTAAATGGTACAGAAATCGGTGGTGGTTCTGTTCGTATTCACCAAAATGACATTCAGGAGCGCATGTTTGCACAGCTTGGATTTACGATGGAGCAGGCATACAACCAGTTTGGATTCCTGTTAAATGCATTCAAGTACGGTGTTCCACCTCATGCAGGATTGGCTTATGGTTTGGATCGTTTAGTTATGCTTATGGCTAAGATGGACAGTATCCGTGATGTTATTGCATTCCCTAAAATCAAGGATGCAAGCTGTCTGATGTCAGAGGCACCAAACATTGTAGATGAAAAGCAGTTAGAGGAACTTGGTATCGCTGTTACTGTAACAGAAACCGAGGAAACAACAGAGGAATAATGCCATGGGATTAGGTTGGAAAATACTGATTATTTATTTACTTCTTGCAAATATTGTTGCTTTTGCTTTAATGGCAATCGACAAGAGAAAAGCGAAGAAAAATAAATGGCGCATAAAAGAAAAGACACTATTTTTATCCGCTGCAGTGGGTGGAAGTATTGGTGCAATGTATGGCATGCACATGTTTCGACATAAAACCCAGCATAAGAGTTTTCTGTTTGGAATGCCGGCGATTTTTATCGGACAGGTTGTTTTGGCAGTTGTGATATTTTGTGTGTTAAACTAAGGATTTGGCCTTCAAAAATTATGAGATTCATGATTTTTGAGGGCTTTTTTTGTGTAATAGGAAATTGCGATGCAATTGTCCTATTACACAAAAATGCTCCGCGAGGATGCGCAGACTGCGGTGGCGGAGTTAATTGCTACGCAATACCGCAGTCGCGCTAGAGTTTTGCAAGCAAAA
>CADBNB010000062.1 GCA_902795895.1 uncultured Lachnospiraceae bacterium
AAAAACGCTCCGCGAGGATGCGCAGACCGCGGAGATGGAGTTAATTGCTGCGCAATACCGCGGTCGCGCTAGAGTTTTGCAAGCAAAAATCGTTGTTCTGGAATTGTTGAATGGAAAAATCTTGCTAAGTAGAGACTGTCTATGTATACTAATATGTGAGTGTAAAATAAAATTTCGTTTTTAGGGGGTTTTACTTTGAAAGAGAAGCAATGGAAATTTGATGACAAACATATAGATGTGTTAGACGGAGTCCGTGCATTGGCGATTTTTATCGTAGCATGGTATCATATTTGGCAGATTTCGTGGAAATCGGCGTATTTTGATTTTTCATGGTTGGGCATTGAACGTTTTCAGGGAATGGATGCCACATGGTTCGTGCGTTACGGATTTGAAATGGTTGATTTGATGTTGCTACTAAGTGGCTTTTGCCTGTTTTTGCCTTATGCAAGAAGCATGGTATATGGCACAAAGGAACCGGACATTAAAAAGTTCTACAAAAAGAGAGTAGCGAGAATTATTCCTTCTTATTATTTCGCAATTATTGTTGCGTTGATTGTGGCGAATGTCAATGGAGAGTACGCCACATCAGCCGATATGCGAAAAGATTTAATTCCGCATTTGTTTTTTGTACATACCTATTTTAAAGAGTCATATATCTGGTCACATTTAAATGGAGTATTGTGGACTTTGGCAATCGAAGTACAGTTTTATCTGTTGTTTCCAGGGATTGCGAAACTGTTTAAAAAGTGGACAGTACAGACATATTTCGCAATGGTAGCAGTTTCATGGATGTTTATCAATCTTCAGATTGTGGATAAAGTACCACAGGAAGAATATGGTATGTGGATTAATCAGTTGCCAACATTTTTCGGAGTGTATGCAAATGGTATGCTTGCGTCTTTGATTGTTGTGAAACTTTCCCAAATTTTCAATGATTTCATGGATAAGAAACAAGACGTAGATAGACAGAATGCAAGAAAAATAATTGGTTATTTCTTTTCGGCATTGTTTGTATTTACACTGATTGTGTTCCGTTTGATGATGGATGATATCGGAAGAGCGGAAAATATGAACCAATGGCAGATTATAAATCGTTATGAGATATCATTATTATTTGCATTGTTCATTATTGCCAGTGCATTTGCATCAAAAATAATACAGGTGGTTCTTGGAAATCGTGTTATGAGGTTTTTGTCTATGATTTCCTTTAACTTCTACATTTGGCATCAGTTTATCGGTGCAACTTGTAAAAAGCATTATATCCCATTTTGGGAAGGAGATACCCCGCCAAATGAGTTGGGCGACCAGGCGTGGATCAATAAATGTTTCTGGTTATGCTGGGGAACAGCCCTTGCAGCTGCAATAGCGACGACTTATCTTATTGAAAAGCCATGCACAAAACTTATTATGAGTATTGGAACAAGAAAAGCTGAGGAAAATGCTAAGTCAGAGAAGTCAGGAAATACAGAGAAGTCGGACAAAACAAAAGAGAATGATAAGCCGGAAAAGAGTGATAAAAAAGAAAAGTCCGGCAAATCAAAGAAATCTTGAATAAATAATTGAGGTAAAGAAGATTGTTGTATAAAAGCAGCGGTCTTCTTTCTTTTTTTCTTGTTTACAAGAGGTAATTGGACCTATATATAAAAATGAAGTTTATGATTATTTGCTACACAAAACATGCTGTTGTGGTGAAAAAGACATAAAATAAAAAGAATTTTTTGTAAATAGCAGACAATTATAAAAAATATGTATAAATTGTATTGACAATTTAAAGGGATACGCATATAATGATTACATAATAAATCACAGATGAGGTAAGTATTATAAAGTAAAGGAGTGGATTCCGATGGGACGTTAAGTTAATTCAGTATTTTTAAGAAAGAGAGGTACAGACCACCAGAATAATATGATTGATTCGTTTATGTATAGAATAGGTACTTTAAAATAGATAGGAGTTGGTTCCCTTGGATAGTGAGTTGGACAAATCCTCAAGATAGAGAATAGTTGCTCGGGAGAGCATACATATAGAGTGGTTAGGTTGGCACTGATGAAATCTGGCGAAAGAGAGGTACGGACCACCAGAATGAGTAATGTAGTGAAGCAATGCACCGTAGAAATCTAGCGAAAGAGAGGTACGGACCACCAGAGTGAGTAATGTAGTGAAGCAATGC
>CADBNB010000063.1 GCA_902795895.1 uncultured Lachnospiraceae bacterium
AATTATTAACTTAGGTTTCATTTGACACTTTTATGGTATCATAAAGCGTAATTTGTAACAATGCACAAAAAAAACAAAGATTTTGAAAAAATCCCCAAATTTGTATCGAAAAAATACATGAATGGTGACGTCGAAGTTACAAAACTACATGAATATAAAAAATAGACAAAAGGAGAGGTTACAAAAAAAGTTTTGTTGTGCAAAATTCAGGTGAAAAGTATCTGCGGAAAATGCTTAGTTAAAGGAACATGAATTGACATAAATATAATTTAGGATAAAATAAAAGTACGAAAAACGTACGATTTTTGTCTGATAAAAACGCTCTGGGAGAGCGTAACGGAGAAAGGGAGAAGATTATGAGATTAGATAAGAAAGATTTATTATTATATGCAGTGACAGACAGACATTGGTTAAACGGGAGAGAACTTGAGGAAGTAGTAAGAGAAAGCTTAGATGGTGGAGTTACTTTCCTGCAAATCAGAGAAAAAAATCTGGAGGAAGAATCCTTTTTAAAGGAAGCAACAAAAATAAAAACACTGTGTCAGGAATACAACGTTCCGTTTGTTATAAATGACAATGTAGATTTGGCAATTGCTGTGGATGCAGATGGTGTGCATGTGGGACAAAGTGATATGGAAGCAGGAGAAGTGCGGAAAAAACTCGGCCCTGACAAAATAATCGGAGTTTCCGCCCAAACGGTGGAACAGGCAATTCTGGCAGAAAAAAGAGGTGCGGATTATCTTGGAGTGGGCGCCGTATTTTCTACCAGTACAAAGTCGGATGCAAAGGAAGTAACTTACGATACTTTAAAGGAAATTTGCAATGCCGTAAACATTCCGGTAGTTGCTATCGGTGGTATCACCTCAGAAAATCTAGCAGAACTATCCGGCAGTGGGATTTGTGGAATTGCAGTAATCAGTGCTATTTATGCACAGAAACAGATCAAAGAGGCAACAAAGGAATTGAAGACAAAGACAGAAAGCATGGTGAATGAAAATGAATAAGAAAACAGCACTGACAATTGCAGGAAGTGATTGTAGTGGGGGTGCAGGTATACAGGCAGATATAAAAACAATGCTTGCAAATAATGTGTATGCCATGAGTGCCATTACAGCACTTACGGCACAGAATACAACCGGTGTGACAGGAATCATGGAAGTGACACCACAATTTCTTGAAAAGCAGTTGGATGCAGTGTTTACGGATATTTTTCCGGATGCCGTTAAAGTGGGAATGGTGGCAGAAGCAAATCTTGTAAGTACCATTGCCAGAAAGTTAAAAGAGTATCATGCAAAAAACATTGTGGTAGATACGGTAATGGTGTCAACCAGTGGCACAAAGCTTATCAGCGATGAAGCAATTGAGACTTTGAAAAAAGAACTTCTTCCTATGGCAGATATCATTACTCCAAATATTCCTGAAGGAGAAGTGCTTTCCGGAATGCAGATAAAAACTTCGGAAGATATGATAGCAGTAGCAAGGAAAATTAGTGAGGAACATAAGGTTTCCGTGCTTTTAAAAGGCGGACATAACATAAACGACGCAAATGATCTGTTGTATCGGGAAGGCAGTTATCAGTGGTTTCCAGGAAAACGAATTGACAATCCAAATACTCACGGTACCGGATGTACGTTGTCTTCTGCCATTGCCGCCAATCTGGCAAAGGGGTGTTCTATGGAAGAAGCCGTGGAAAAAGCAAAAGAGTATATATCCGGTGCATTAAGTGCGGGACTGAATCTTGGAAAAGGAAGCGGACCAATGGACCATGGATGGAAAATGGAGAAAACAGCCACAAAGTGCCTATAAATGGGCGTTTTGCGGCTGCTTCCATTCGTTGACATAATAGTAAAAATATGGTAGTATTAACTTAGATTTATATACAAAAAGATCTTCAGGGGGAAAGATATTGGGGGATATCTTGGAAGATTGAAATGGGCGTAGCGGTACGTTTAGGGAAATGTTTATCGTGTGTAAGACAAAGTTTGTTCCGACGGGAACAGTAGAGGGAACTTTGGTTGGAAGGGGTTATTCGGCTATCATATGTAATCTACATGTAGGGAGCTACAAGACTTTTGATTCTGATCTAAAGTTTTGTGGCTCTTTTTGCTGTTTTACAGATATTTAACTTGCGAAAACCTCAATATAGTAACGCTTATGTGGGCAAATCTACATATTGTTAGCAAGGTACTTCCGACATCGCAGGTACTTAGGCACCGTGTTTCACATTTCAATAACCTGAATGTTTAGGAAAGAAAAGAGGGATGATATGCGTAGAGAAGATGTTATACCGTTTTTTATGGAAAATTCGTTGGATATTGTGCTTCTGTTTCAGAAGGATGGTGTCATTTCTTATGTAAATAAAGAAGCGATTGAAGCATTGGAATGGGAAAAATTAAGAGGTCATAATATCGCGGAAGTTTTTCCGAACTGTTTTCATATAGAAGATGGACAATTGGAGCTAGAATGTACATTGCCAATTGTAAAAGAAACACTTGTGGCATATCGGGAAAATCGTACTTGCTTTCCTGTGATGGCGAAAATAGAAGAGTATGAAGATGGATATATTTGTAGCGCTTTCAATATTTCCCAGTGGGTTATGATGGAGAAAAAGATGGCGCAGGTAAATGAAGAACTGGAGATGGCAAATAAGATAAAATCAGAGTTTGTGGCAAATGTGACTCACGAACTTAGGACACCGGTAAATGGTATTTCCGGAAATACAAGAGAACTTGAAACTCTGGAGACGGATGAGAAAAAACTTCGATTGTTGGATTTAATTCAGCAGGGATGTAAAAATATGAACGCCATCATCAATAATATTTTGGATTTCTCAAAACTGGAAGCAGGAAAATTCACTCTTGATAAACAGAAATTTGAATTTGAACATATGATTGAGTTTATAAAGGGAAATCACAGAAATAAACTGGTGGAAAAAGGTTTGGACTTTGTGGTGAATATTTCACAGGATGTGCCAAAACGTATTATTGGTGATGAACTTCGCATCGGACAGATTTTAAATAACCTGCTTTCCAATGCCAGTAAGTTTACTTCGGTGGGAAAGATTACACTGGAAGTCATTAAGACAGCCCAGTATGATAACCGTGTAGAGTTATTCTTTATGGTGATTGATACCGGTATAGGTATCAGCAAAGCCGATCAGGATAAATTATTTAAGAGCTTTTCACAGGTAGATGCTTCCATAAGTCGTAAATACGGTGGTACCGGACTTGGACTTAATATCTGCAAGCAGCTGGTAGAATTGATGGATGGTGGCATACAGGTAGAAAGTGTAGAAGGCAAGGGAAGTACCTTTACTTTCCATATCATGGTAGAAGTACCGGAAGATGAGATAGAAGAAAATGTAGAGCCTGTCAATGTGGATGATGTGATGCAAAAGATTAAAAACATTTCAGCCCAGGAAAGTACAGAGGGCATCTGGCAGTATGGTACGCCGGAAAACAAAGAGGAGCTTCAAAAGAAGATGACCAAGTTAATCCTTTGCGTGGATATGGAAAACTGGGAAAAGGCAGAAATG
>CADBNB010000064.1 GCA_902795895.1 uncultured Lachnospiraceae bacterium
GCGAGGATGTGCAGACCGCGGAGATGGAGTTAATTGCTGCGCAATACCGCGGTCGCGCTAGAGTTTTGCAAGCAAAACTCTTTGTTAGACCACAATAATAAATTGGAGGTAGATGAACATGGCAAAGAAACCATATTACATCACAACAGCGATTGCTTACACATCTGGTAAGCCACACATTGGTAATACGTATGAAATCGTATTGGCAGACAGTATTGCACGTTTCAAAAGACAGCAGGGATTTGATGTTCGTTTCCAGACAGGAACCGATGAGCATGGACAGAAAATCGAATTAAAGGCACAGGAAGCCGGTGTAACACCTAAGGAATTTGTAGATCAGGTTTCAGGCGAGATTAAGCGTATCTGGGATTTGATGAATACGTCGTATGACAAGTTCATTCGTACTACAGATGCAGATCATGAAAAACAGGTTCAGAAGATTTTTAAGAAATTATATGAAAAAGGTGACATTTACAAAGGACATTACGAAGGACTTTACTGTACACCATGTGAATCATTCTTTACTGCTTCCCAGTTAGTAGACGGAAAATGTCCTGACTGTGGTAGAGAGTGTCAGCCTGCAAAGGAAGAGGCGTATTTCCTTAAGATGAGCAAATATGCAGATGCTTTGATTAACCACATCAATACACATCCTGAGTTTATTCAGCCGGAGTCTCGTAAAAACGAGATGATGAATAACTTCCTATTACCAGGATTGCAGGATCTTTGTGTATCAAGAACATCCTTCAAATGGGGAATTCCAGTAGACTTTGATGATAAACATGTAGTTTACGTTTGGTTAGATGCCCTTTCAAACTACATCACTGGTTTGGGATTTGACCTTGATGGAAATTCAGATGAGAAATTTGAAAAATACTGGCCAGCAGATTTACATTTAATAGGAAAAGATATTCTTCGTTTCCATACCATTTATTGGCCAATTATGTTGATGGCGCTTGACCTTCCACTTCCAAAGCAGGTATTTGGACATCCTTGGTTGTTACAGGGTGATGGAAAGATGAGTAAGTCAAAGGGAAATGTTATTTATGCGGATCAGTTAGTTGATATGTTTGGCGTGGATGCAGTGCGTTATTTCGTACTTCATGAAATGCCATTTGAAAGCGACGGAGTAATTTCTTGGGAGCTTTTAGTTGAGCGTATGAATTCGGATCTTGCAAATACACTTGGAAACCTTGTAAACCGTACCATCTCTATGTCAAACAAATACTTTGGCGGAGTTGTTACAAATACAGGTGTGAAAGAAGCAGTGGATGATGAATTGATTAATCTTACACTTGCTACACCGGGAAAAGTAATTGCTAAGATGGACCAGCTTCGCGTGGCTGATGCAATCACAGAAATCTTTACATTGTTCAAACGTTGTAATAAGTATATTGATGAGACAATGCCTTGGGCACTTGCAAAGGATGAAGCGAAGCAGGATCGTTTGCAGACAGTTCTTTACAACCTTGTGGAGAGCATTTCTCTTGGAGCAGCTTTGTTGGAAGCATTTATGCCAGACACTTCAAAGAAAATATTAGAGCAGTTAAACACAACTGCAAGAACTTTGGAGGAAATGGACACATATGGAAAATATGTATCAGGAACTAAGGTTGTTGAAAAGCCTGAAATCCTGTTCCAGAGATTAGATTCAAAGGAAATCATGGAAAAGGTTGCAGTGATTCAGGCAGAGCAGAAAGCAGCTGCCGCAGCAGCAAATGGTGAGGCAGTTGCTGATGAAACTGTAGTAGATATTGAAGCAAAACCTGAGATTTCTTATGATGACTTTATGAAAATGCAGTTCCAGGTAGGAAAAATCATTGCCTGCGAAGAAGTGCCTAAGTCAAAGAAACTTCTTTGTTCAAAGGTACAGATTGGAAGCGAAGTAAAGCAAATCGTTTCAGGAATCAAGGCTTACTATTCCCCAGAAGAGATGGTTGGCAAGAAAGTTATGGTTTTAGTAAACTTAAAGCCTGCAAAACTTGCAGGAGTTCTTTCAGAAGGAATGCTTCTTTGTGCAGAAAATGAAAAGGGCGAGTTAGCACTTATGGTTCCAGAAAAAGATATGCCATCAGGTGCTGAAATCTGTTAAGATAATTTTTGGTAAGACTTACAAAGGTATGTATGTTTGAGAGAAATGTACATACCTTTTTGTGTCATGGAAGAAGGTAGAGTAAATATGGTTAAAATAGATTTGATTACCGGATTTTTAGGTTCGGGAAAGACCACATTTTTAAAACAATATGCAAAAAAACTGCTAGACCAGGGGAATAATATCGGGATTGTGGAAAATGATTTTGGTGCAGTCAATGTGGATATGATGTTATTGCAGGAGCTTTCAGGAGACAATTGTGAGCTTGAAATGATTGCCGGTGGATGCGACTATGATTGTCACAAAAGAAGATTTAAGACAAAACTTATCGCTATGGGAATGTGTGGGTATGACCGGGTAATCGTGGAGCCTTCCGGTGTATTTGAGGTGGATGAGTTTTTCGATATTTTGCATGAGGAACCGTTGGATCGGTGGTATGAAATTGGAAATGTGATTACGGTTGTGGATGCAAAACTTAGTAAACATTTGTCGAAACACGCAGAATACCTGCTTGCCAATCAAGTGGCAAAGGCAGGAAAAGTAATCATAAGCCATGCAGATCAGGCGTCTGAGGAAGAAATTGACGCAACTATTGATCAGTTAAACCATGCACTTGAAATTTATGATTGTAGCAGAAGATTTACGAGAGACAACATTTTGTGTGTAAATCTTGAAAAAATGTGGACAGATACCATAAATCAGATTGAAAATTGTGGATATGTATTGGAAGAGCATAAAAAACTCTGGTTTGAGAAAGAGGATGTGTTTCAATCACTGTCATTTATGAATGTACATTTGTCGTTGGAAGAATTGAAAGACCGAGTAGAGCGGATGTTTGCAGATGAAAGCTGCGGTGACATTTTCAGAGTGAAAGGATTTATGCCGACACCGAAGGAAGGCTGGTATGAGATTAACGCCACAAGGGAAGGTGTTTTGCTAAATCCATTACCAGAAGGGCAGGAAATACTTATTGTTATCGGAGAAAACCTTATAGAAGAACAGATTGCGTCTTATCTTAAAGTTTGATTAAAAAACAGGAAAAACTATTGTGTTGTAATGTCTCATAAGATAAAATAAATAAAAAATTTGAAAGAAAGAGGATAAAGGTATGAAGATGAAAAAAATAGTAGCAACAGGATTAGTAGGAGTATTAAGTGCATCGGCACTTGCAAGCTGTGGAACAAATTCGGTTTCATTGCCTTCAGATCCAGCAAAATTAGCAAATTATGCATCTGAAAAGCAGGCTGCACTTGATAGTTATGAAGCAAAAGGAACATTAAGTTTTGCAGGTGAGGCAGTTGGTCAGAAGGCTAACATGGATATCACATACAATATGATTTACTTTAAAGATCCTATGCAGCTGAAACTTACAATGGACATCAATGCAGCAGCTGACGGAGCAATGGTAAATGAAGATAAAAAAATGTCAGCTGAGATGTATTTCATGCAGGAAGATAGTAACTATGTGATGTACGCGGGCATGAATATGGATGGTGAAACACAGTGGCAAAAAACAACCATCGATTCTAAGGATGAAGAATATAAGAAAATGTTTGACATGCTTAAAAATGGCGGAACAGATATGATGAAAGATTATTCAGATTGTTTCGTGAAAAATGATGAAAAGAGCACAGATTCAGAAGTTGCAATTGATATGAATATTACTCCTGAAAAAATGAACCAGATGCTTGAGCAGAGTAAGGAAATGATGGATGATAATTCAAAGAAGATGGTAGAAAATGCTGAGAGTACATTAACAGGTTATGGAATGTCATTGGACAGCATCTTTAAGAGCATGGGAACTATAACAGCAACTATGACAGTTGATAAAGAGACAGGATGCTACAAGAAAATTTCAATGGATTTACAAAAACCTGTGCAGGGACTTGCAGATATGATTTTAGAGATGGCAAACACTATGATGGCAGCTCAAGGTGGAGATGATGCTGAAAAATATACAGCAACAATTTCTAAGTGTGCAGTTGATTTTGAGTATTCAAACTACAACAATGCTACTAAGTTTGAACTTCCACAGGAAGCAAAAGATGCAGAGGAAGTATCTGCGAATGATCCTACATCAGTATTTGGAACTTCAGAAAATGAGTAAAATAGAACAATGAATGAAAAAGGATGAGGAGAAAAAATATACTCAATAAGTAATAAAAAAGATGGTGTCGCACTAAAATGTGACACCATCTTTGGTTTATCATTATACTTTAAAACCAGTTGATAACGCAGCTACTATTATAAGTATTTTTTCAAGGCTTCCACTTTGTCTGTCTGCTCCCAAGGAACATTTAAATCGTTGCGGCCGAAATGTCCGTAAGCAGCAGTCTGTTTGTAGATTGGACGACGAAGGTCTAACATTTTAATGATTCCTGCAGGACGAAGATCGAAGTTTTCACGGATAATCTCGATAATCTTTTCGTCAGAAATCTTTCCTGTTCCAAATGTATCTACCATGATTGAAGTAGGCTGTGCTACACCAATTGCGTAAGAAAGCTGGATTTCGCATCTGTCAGCAATGCCGGCAGCAACGAGGTTTTTAGCAACGTATCTTGCGGCATAGGCAGCAGAACGGTCAACCTTTGTGCAGTCCTTACCAGAGAAAGCACCGCCGCCGTGACGAGCGTATCCACCGTAAGTGTCAACGATGATTTTACGTCCGGTAAGTCCGCTGTCACCATTTGGTCCACCGATTACAAAACGACCGGTTGGATTGATGAAGAATTTTGTCTGGTCATTAATCAATTCAGCAGGTAACACCTCATCAAAGACATATTTCTTAATGTCAGCGTGAATCTGCTCTTGTGTCACATTTTCGGCGTGTTGTGTTGATAATACAACAGCGTTTAAGTGAACTGGTTTTCCATTTTCGTCGTATTCTACAGTAACTTGAGCTTTTCCGTCCGGACGAAGGTATGGAAGAGTACCGTTTTTACGTACTTCAGATAGTTTTTTTGTAAGTTTGTGTGCCAGACTGATTGGGTATGGCATCAACTCCTCTGTTTCGTTTGTTGCGTATCCGAACATCATACCTTGGTCTCCGGCACCAATTGCCTCGATTTCAGCGTCTGACATGGTGTGTTCTCTTGCTTCCAATGCCTTATCTACACCCATAGCGATATCGGCAGACTGTTCGTCAAGTGCAACGATAACGCCACATGTATTGGCATCAAAGCCCTTTTCAGAAGCGTCATAACCAATTTCACGGATGGTATCACGAACGATTTTCTGAATATCTACGTATCCTTTTGTAGTAACCTCTCCCATGATTAAAACTAAACCTGTAGTAATGGCTGTTTCGCAGGCAACACGGCTCATAGGATCCTGTGCTAAAAGTGCGTCTAATACTGCGTCTGAAATCTGGTCGCAGATTTTATCCGGATGTCCTTCTGTAACGGACTCGGAAGTAAAAAGTAATTTTGCCATTTTGAATTCCTCCTTCGAATCATAATCTCTTAACCGAATGGAATAAGACCGGGAATATTGCTCTTTTTATTGCAAAAGAAAAGTCCATCTACATAAGATGGACTTGAAATCGGTTTGGTCAAATCCTCTTATTGTTCGATTACTCGCTAAGATTGGCACCTTCCAAAACAAAAAGTTTGTGGGGTTGCCGGGTTTCACAGAGCCTTCACTCTCCACCTCTCTGAATA
>CADBNB010000065.1 GCA_902795895.1 uncultured Lachnospiraceae bacterium
GGTAAATTTACTCCACTTCCCTGTGTTGCTGCAACTTGTGTAACATCAACATCTACGTTTGTACTAGCAAAACTAAGGGATCCTGTAGGAAGCATCGTAACTGTCATGGCTGTTGCCAATGCAACACTTCCTGCGCGTTTGATTAATTTATTGCTCATCGCATATTCTCCTTTCAATTCCTGTTTCATGTGAATTCCATTCTATTACAATTCTTTGTCAAAATTGTATCAACACAACATATATATTTTACCGAATTTTGTATTTTTTGTAAAGTTTTACAATAATATTCGCAAAAAAATAAAAAGAGATTTAGTTATTATATCAAATAAACCAAATCTCTTTTTACTTTTTTTCACGTTTTCTTCATTCCCTTTACTTTAAATTTTCTTGTATATTTTTTGTTAGCATCATTTCGGAATGTCATCTCAATCAAATACCCATGTGAACTATTGGTTTTTTCCCACGTAATACACGCCGCATTTCCTATTTGTTTTATAACTGCACTTTTTGCCGGTGCCAATAAAATCATACCAACAACATTTGAAGTCTTCTTCGTTGATACTATATCTTCATTTTCAAACAATGCAATCACCATAAAATAAACTTTCGTTCCATTCTTTCTAACAGATGCATTTGTCCATGAATATGTATTTACCGTTCCAGACACATTTGCTATCTTTTTAAAATTCTTATTTGATTTAATAGAATAATAAATAACAAATTCCTTAGGAGTTACATCATCACTCATTGAATAATTTAATTTGAAATAACTATTTTTCGTTTCAACATTCAACTTCAAAGAAGCCTTTTTTATTTTTTTCTGAAGTATTTTACCCTCCTCATTTGGATCTGTTTCACCCGTTGGCATGGTAAAACTTAGTTTTTCTTAATTTTAAATTGCTCACCTTTATTATTCCGTTTTCACTTCAATCTTTCTCGAATTTAGTGAAATAATACTTTCCCACTTACTCACATCACTTGGTTTTACTATCAAATTCACAATTCCCCCTTCATAACTCGAAACATCAATTGCCACATGGTAAAATGTGTCTGTATTATCTACTAGAGTAAATAAGGTGTCATTTTCTATCTTATTTGCATAAATAAAACAATCTTCATTCATCCCCAATAATCTGCATTCATAAAACGCATTCTTTATACTAGATACCCCCGATGGCAAAACAAGTGTACCCGATTTTAATGATGTGCACCCAGAAAACATATATGACATATCACTAATCTTCGACTTTTCGTTTATTTTAGGAAATGATGATAATGACGTGCACCCAGAAAACATACCACTCACCTTCGTAACAAATTCAGGTATTTCGCGAACTTCTGTTAGACTGGTACATCCATAAAACATATATTGCCAATCATCAGAATTAATATTTTCAAGTCCAACAACTCGCTTTAAATTTGTACATTTTGTAAACATACTTGAAGCGGATGAGCACTTAACAACACAATCTCTAATTCCAGTAGAAAAAGAAATTGTTGCCATCGATACTTTTCCATTAAAGGTAACTGATACAATTTTATCATTTTCATAAAACACACCTTTTTTTATTGTATGACTTCCTGCTATATAATTGTCATACGAAGATAATAATAGAGTTTTATACTTTTTTTCATTATACTGGTAATAAGGATAAACCACTACATTATTACTACTACCCTCATACGATTTAAGAATAATGGAATCATCACTATTTTGCACCTCATATTGCCAATTATTTATTAACTCTTTCTCAGAACCTAGTTCAACATTCGGTGTTGCTGTTGGTGTTGCTGTCGGTGTTGCTGTCGGTGTTGCTGTCGGTGTTACTGTCGGTGTTACTGTCGGTGTTACTGTCGGTGTTACTGTAGCTGGAGCTAATGTCTCCTTTTGTACTATTGATGCAGATGTTGTAACTACAGGTGTTGACGATTTTATCGGCTCGCCTGTTGAAGTACCGTCCGGAAACTCAATTACATCAGTTTCATATGTCGCAGTCGGACTTACCGTTGTTTCTTCATCCGGCTCAGCAGTTACGTCTACATCAGTTGGATCTTCATCCTCTAAAATGGAAAACTCAACAACTTTTTTATTTCCGCATTTATCCTTTGCTACTAACTTATAATCATCCGGTTCAGATACCGTAAATGATTTTGACATCTTCTTTTTATTTAATGTTACACTTGAAATTCCACTTACATAATCGGTAATCAAAATACTAATTTCATGATTATATTCAGCCCCATTTTTCACTCCAGATACCACAGGTGCTGAATGATCTACATACACTCTAATCTTTTTTCTTTTATTTTTTCCTGTAATATATGTCATATCATATTTATCTTCGCGTTTGAACATTATTTTTAACGACTTCCTTGGTTTCGAATACTTATATACATCCGAACCACATTTTAACTTTTTAATTCCATTCGAATCCTTCAACATAAAATTCAATTTTTTTGTATAATAGTTTGTTGCTGCATATGTAGGTTGATAGTTTTCTATTATCATACTACAAATAATAACCAAAACGAGTATTACGCTTACAATTTTCTTTTTCTTTCTCATTTTATCCTCCTTCAAAATCTAATGTTCTCTCGTAATCTTTTCTACAAAACGGGGGTATCATTAACAGTTTTAATAATCATTTCAATATTTTTCTAATTCATTCATTTATTCCTGCATATAATTCCAGCTTTTTTTACTTTCATAAAAGGGCAACCATCTTCCAACAATTGCCCCTCTATCATTTCAAAAAATTATTAAGCATTACTTTACAGTAACTTTTCCACTGGTAGCAGTTGCTTTTTTACCTGCTTTATCCTTTACAGTTACTGTTGCAGTAAAGGTTCCCTTCTTTGTAGCCTTCCATTTGTAAGAAGCCTTTTTGCTTGCCTTTACTGTTTTTACTGTCTTTCCATTTGCATCTTTAATTGTAAATGCATATGTGTAGGATGCCTGTCCATTTTTTGCTGATGCAGTAAATGTAACAGTTTTTCCCTTTTTCACACTTGATGCTGATGCCTTAACACTAGCTGAAAGCTTACCTGTTACGGTAATTTTCTTCATCTTTTCAATCTGTGTTACATCATCACGAACAGCTACACAAAGTGTATATGTCCCAGCCTTTGCAGGTGTCCATACAAATGTATTTGAAGTTGTCCAATTTGAAGACTTAACCACCTTTTCTCCTGAGTAAACATAGAAACGATACTTTGCACTTCCTGTTACGACTGCTGCATTTGCTGACATTTTAACAGCATTTCCAACGGAATATCCGCTACTTGGAGTTGTTGTAAATTCACTAACAGTTAATGACTGTGGTGCTTCTGTTACGCTTGGCTTGTCCGATGTTCCTGGGGCTGCTGTAGCCGCTGGCTTATCTGTTCCCATCATAGGATCTGTTGGTTCTGCAACTTTTTCTACAATTGCTGTAGCAGATGCTTTTTTCTGTACAGCGTCAAATGTGTTCTTAGGAACAGCTACTACCAATGATTTTCCAGGTACTGTAACTGTTGCTCCATCCGTTGTTGAAACACCTTCAACACTTGCCTGTCTACCATCAGATACTAATACCCACTGACTTGAACCATCTGCTGCTGTAAGGTTTACAGTCTTATCTTTTGTAGTGTTATTCATAAGTACTGCTACCTGACTCCACTCACCGGATACGTTATTTGACAAATAATATCCAAATGAATTCAAAACACCGTCTGCAACGGTATCTTCATTTTTCTTTGCAACTTCATTGTATGCATTTACTTCTGTTCCTGCTACATCAATAAAGTCTGCAATTGGAGTAAGGTTACAATCTTTCACGTTTTCCACGCGGAAGCCTGAAAGGTCATTTCCTTTGCCTGAAACTCCTGTTTCTGTATAAACAGTTCTAAATCCGCTAAATGCTTTACGAATATCTACCATTCCCTGATAGTAAGAAGTAAGGTTTGCGTATGTTGCCACACGTGACCAATCAATGGCATTATCTGTATCTCCACAGTTATAACTGTTTTCATTACCATTTTTCGTTCTGGCAAATTCTTCACCACCACAGAGGAATGTTCCACCATGTGATGTCAAAAGATATCCTGCTGCCATACGGCTCATATTAAGTGATGTAGAACTTGTAGTATTATACTTCTCGCCAATAGACTCCACAAACTTATCCCAAATAGTCTGATTATCATGACATGAATCATAAGATAATACGCGGTTTGAAGTATCTGCCCAATAAGCTCTCCACATCCACCAGTTACTTGTATTCATACCAACAGAACCCATAACTCCTGCAAATACACTGGCTGGTGATTTTTCACCATCTACTGATTTTCCATCTAAACCTAAGTTCTGCTGAGCAAAACCAATCTGTGAAATCTTAAAAGGTCCTGTCTCACCTTTGATACCATCACGGATCTGATCATTGAAATATCCGATACCCTGGTCTAAGTTACGACAATATGTCTTGTAACAGCTTGTACCTTCGTCATATCTGCCTCCGGTCCATCCTTCGCCGTACATAAGAATTGCATCGTCACCAAACTTTTTGTTAAGGCTTGCACGAATATTGTTCATAGTCTTCCAGTCATGAATACCCATAAGGTCAAAACGGAAACCGTCAATATTATATTCATCTGCCCAATATGTCAAAGAATCTGTCATGTATTTTTCAAACATTGCACCGGTACTTCTTGTTGCATTTCCGCATTCTGACTGGTCATCATACATTACTTTATCTCCTGATTTCATCACTTTGTAGTAATAATCAGGCATGATTTTATTAAAGTTTGAATCTGCTGTTGCACCGGTATGATTATATACAACGTCCATAACAACCTGAATTCCTGCATTATGAAGTGCCTGAATCATCTGTTTCATCTCTTTGATACGTACATTTCCATCGTATGGATTTGTAGAGTAAGAACCATCTGGAGCGTTATAGTTTTTAGGGTTATATCCCCAGTTATAGTTTTCATCGCTAGGTGATGTAGATACCGTAGTTTCATCTACACCATCAAAATCGAATGCTGGAAGTACCTGAACATGAGTTACTCCCATCTTTTTAAGGTAATCTACACAACTTGCAATCTTTCCTTCGCTATTTACAGTAGTATTTTCTGTAAATGCCAAGTATTTTCCTCTATTTCCTTCAGATACACCTGAAGATGCACTAATAGAAAAGTCACGAATATCTACTTCCCAAATGATTGCATCTGACAGCTTCATAGCAGGACTCTTATAATTTGTATCCCATCCTTCCGGATTTGTACTATCTAAATCAACAACCATGGCACGGTTACCATTTACTCCTACAGCCTTTGCATAAGGATCTACAGCTTCCGGATAAACTTCTCCACTAACTGTTGCACGATATGTATAATAAACATTTTTCTGGTCGCCATCCAATGTGTACTCCCATACACCGTTCCATTTTCCGTCAAAACCTTTCATCTTAGTCATGTCATAAGTTCCAAGTTTCTTACTTCCGTTTTCCTTATCACTACCTGTTGCATAAAGATTTAACTTCATAGCATCAGATTCAGGCGACCAAACCTTAAATACGGTCTGTTTTGCTGAATATGTGCATCCTAAATCATTTCCATCATATGCCCATGTCTTATCATATGCATCGTTATAGTAGTCTGCACTATCTATATACAATGCTTCAATACCTGCCGCCTTAACGACACTTGTATCTTTAAGAATCCCCCCAGGTATTGTACCACCTGCAGTAATAGCCATAGCTGATGCTAAAGCTATAGCAGCCGAACGCTTTGCCATATTGCTTTTCATTATACTATATCTCCTTTCTTCACTACACGTGCTTCAATATTCACACACAATATCAATTTTATCGCATTTAATGTCGTTTTTCAATGAAATTGTTATGTTCACTTCCACAAAACTTGATGCACATTTTTATGCAATTTTCCGTTTCTTTATCGACTCAAAATACCATTCTTCATCTCAACTCCTGAATCAATTCGTCTTACCCACATGTCCGTCTTTTTTCCACCGCCATGATAACATAATATGCCCCCTGTAAAATGAACAGGGGGCATATCAAAGCTTAACTGTTTTATTCTTTATTTTACTGTAAATTTTGAAATCTTAGCTGTTGCTTTTGACTTCTTGTCTTTTGCATATACAATTATCGTATATGTGCCTTTCTTTGTTGGCTTCCATGTAAATGTCTTTGATGTGCCATAATTCTTTGTTTTAGCAACAACTTTACCATTTAGTTTTACAACATACTTATACTTTACAGTGCCATATGCGTAGCTTGTCTTCGCAACAACCTTAACTTTGCTTTTTAACTTTGCTGTTTTCTTTGAAGGTGATGTAATCTTTACTGCCAATGGCTTAACAGTAACTTTTACAACATCCGAAGATACTTCGTTATTATTTGCATCAATTACATCAACCGTAACAGAATAAGTTCCCTTAGCGCTTGGTGTCCAAGTGCATGTATCTGCTTCATCATAATCGCAAATCACTTTTTCATCTGAACCTTTCTTTGCAACAAATCTGTACAAATATGGAGCTGAGCCACCATAAACTTCCGCTTTCAATGTTAGCTTCTTTCCAATAGATGTAGTCTTCTTTACGTCAAGATTAACAACCATATCAGATTTTGTTCCTGTTGTGCCAGTTGGCTTTGGTGTTGCTGTCGCTGTTGTTTTTGGTTCATCTGTAACTGTTGGCGCCTGTGTAACTTCTCCAACTTTGCCTGTAGATTTATATGTCAATTTTTTCGTAACTGTTGTATTATCTTCATCATGAGCCTGTGCATACACAGTAATATCATATGTCATTCCTGAAGCAGGTGTAAATGTGTAAGTATTTGCATCCACCATATAATAATGATCTCCCACAAATTCACCATTGCATTTTACTTCGTATTTGTAATAAATCTTTCCATCGTTGATATCTGATGTTGCATCTACCTTAATCGTAACTTTCTCGCCAGCTGTAATCTCAGCCTTATCTTCAGGCGTCACGCTGTTAATCTTGATATCTCCTGTTTTACTAGTTGCTGGTGTTGATGTTGATGTTGGTGTATCACTTTCTGTTGGTGCTTTTGTATTTTCAGGTGCTTTTGTAGGTGTCACATCCCCATTTGGATTCTTATCAGACCACTTTCCGTCTGCATACCAATATTCTCCTGAAGTTTTGTCTTTTACATCATCTGTAAGTTTATTACCATTGCTATCACAAATAATCAAACCATCAATTGCTTCCGATGTTTCAAACATACACCATCCGCTACCCATAGTTGAATCTGCACTCATGGCATTTCCCGGCCATTTGCCATTGAGAGGTGTCTCACCTTTCCATACATAAATCTTCAAGCCGTCACCTTTGGCATGAATGGTCAATGTTGCTTCTGCATTGTTCTGAGTTACTTCAGATACATATTCCACAGTATTTGCAAATGCTTTAGGGTTTGATGAACAAACGCTTGACGCAACCATAGTTGAAATCAATGCGCCACACAATATCTTTTTCCAGTTTTTTCTCACTTTAAAATCCTCCTTATACTGCCAGAGTAAACCTATTTTACTTTAATTGTCTTAGTAACGCTTACCTTGCTCTTGCTGTCCTTTGCAAGAATAGTAAATTTGTAGGTTCCTTTTTTTGTTACTTTATATGATGCAGTAGTCTTTGTATTTAATTTCTTTACTGTAACTTTCTTACCACTTGGAAGAGTAACTGTAATCTTTGTTTTTGCCGTTCCACTAGCTGGTGTTACTCCTAAAGTAATCTTAACTTTATCATTCTTAGTGTAAGAAGTCTTATCAAAAGATACGCTGTCAATCGTAACCTTGTCAGAAACTACTTCACACTCTCTAACATCACTTACAAGAGATACTTCATCTCTTGCTTCTACAATGAAGTTATAAATACCAGTTTCACTAACTGTATACGAAATACTTTCGCTACTTGTCTCAGCAGCGATTGTCTCAAAGTTTCCATTTGGAAGAATTACTTTATATGTGTATGCCACTTCACCAACTCCACCCTCAATTTCTGGTGAAATGGTAACCCTGGTTCCCACAGCAATATTTGATGTCTGATCAATCGAAACATCTAACAATCTTAACTGTGCAGTCGAAGCACTTACTGATGTATTTACACAAACCGGAGCAGTTGAAACTGTCAATGCGGTTGCAAGCATCATTCCTAAAGATAAT
Source organism: uncultured Lachnospiraceae bacterium (assembly GCA_902795895.1). Lineage (GTDB taxonomy): Bacteria > Bacillota > Clostridia > Lachnospirales > Lachnospiraceae > CAG-411. The sequence continues at coordinate 8,188 of CADBNB010000065.1, forward strand.
CTTTTAAAATTTTTATTAAACACGCTACTACCTCCTTTATTTCTATGGAGTATTCTATAATATTTTCGTAATAAAATCAATATTTTTTTAACAACAAATCGTCAAATTGTACAGTATAACCAAGTCATTTCATCATTCTTTATTTCTTTTGCACAATTACTATTTTACGTAGACTGAACCTCCCGGAGAATTGTTTTTTATAGGCCAAAATTTTCTATAAAGAAAAAGTCCCAACTTAGCGTAGTGATACTCTAAAGCAGTTTTTATTCCAAACAGCATTTAGATTCTCACCCACGCCTCGTTAGGACATTTATAATCAATCATAAATCCTGACAAATCGTATTTTTCCGACTGTATCAAATAGAATTTATTTGCTTACTTGCAGTAACTTAGCGAATTACTCTGCCTTTTTTGCCATAGCAACAGCCAATGCACCAGGTCCAATATGACATGATACACTCAATGACAAAGAATCTACTAAAATATCAATTCCCGGATAGATTTTTAATATTTCTTCTTTCAATTCCTGTGCACCTGCTTCATTTTTTGAATGTGCAATGTCTATGTGTAAATGTTCCAAATCAGAACCAAAACGTTCTTCCACATCTTTTTTCATAGCATCAAGTAATACACCCACACCCTGTTTTGCAGTTCTTGCTTTTGCAAAGGTGTCAAGTTTTTCTCCTTGGATCTGCAATACCGGTTTAATTCTTAAAATTGTTCCCAAAGCAGCAACTGCCGGTGTTAATCTTCCACCTTTTCGTAAATATTTCAAAGTATCTACCATAATGTAAATACTTGCTTCCAACTTTGTTCTCATAAGAGCATCGTAAATCTCCTGCCCACTTTTCCCTGCATCTGCCATTTTTTTAGCATCTACTGCAGCATTTCGCTGTGTAACGGAAATTCGCTGATTATCAACTACTCTTACTTTTCCTTCATAATCCTGCGCCAACATCATGGCAGTCTGACAGCTTCCGCTTAGTCCACTAGACATCGGCATATAAATAATCTCATCATGTGTTTCCAAAATCTCGTCCCAGAATTTTGTCAAACTCTCCATGGAAGGCTGTGAAGTTGATACTGTTGCATCCTCCTGAAGCATTTCATAAAACTGTTCCTGATTTAATGTAACATCCTCATAATACTCTTCATCATTGATCAAAAACGGCATAGGAATCACAAAAATCCCCATCTCTTTTGCTTCCTGTTGTGTAATTCCACTATTGCTGTCTGTAACAATTGCTATTTTACTCATATGTCTCTCCTATACTTATAAATATTCTTTCATACTTCTATTCCAATATTCAGGAACAAAGAGTTTTGCTTGCAAAACTCTAGCGCGACCGCGGTATTGCGCAGCAATTAACTCCATCTCCACGGTCTGCGCATCCTCGCGGAGCGTTTTTGTGTAATACTCGTGCCAAAATCAGGAAACATTAAATACTATTATACATAGTTTTTAAAACTATTTTCCCTGAAAACCACAAAAGAAGTTCGCCCACCTTGGGCAAACTTCTCTCGCTTTCTTCATTATAGAATAATTATTTTGCAATGTCAACGAAAACTAGCACTCCAAACTGTTTAGTTCATCGGAAACTGTTGCTGCTGTCTTTGTTGTTGCTGCTGTCTTTGTTGTTGCTGTTGTTCATCTTCGGTTGTAGTTGTAGTTCCGGCTTCTGATTTACTTCCAAGAGTAACCTCGATTGTCTTATCCTCGTAGTTTCCTTCTGACAATTCTTTTACTGTCAAGGTAACTTTTGTTCCGGCTTTTGTATATGTCAACACTTCCTGAAGTGCTTCCAATGTAGTTACACTTCTTCCGTTAATTTCAGTAATGATGTTTCCTGCAACAAGTCCTGCTTTCTCAGCCGGAGAACCTTTTGAAACTTCACCAACATAAATTCCTTGTGGCATGTTATATGCTTCTGAAACACTTTCAGTAATATCCTGTCCCTTGATACCTAAATATCCCTGTTCTGAAACATCCAATTGCTCTCTGTTCATCAATTCATTGATAATAGGTACTGCTTTTGAAATTGGAATGGCAAATCCCATACCTTCTACACTTTCGTCTGAATATTTCGAAGAGTTGATTCCAATTACCTCACCTGAAGAATTTAACAATGCACCACCACTGTTACCAGGGTTGATTGCTGCATCTGTCTGCAACAACTTCATGGAACCATCTTCAAAGGTAACTTCTCTATCCTTTGCACTGATATAACCTACTGTCACTGACTGACCGTAACCAAGTGCATTTCCAATGGCAATTGACATATCTCCAACCTTTACATTATCCGAATCTCCAATGGATGCGATTTTAATGCTTGATTTTGTAGAAGAACTTAAATCGGATTTCTGTACTGACAATACAGCTAAATCTGAAGAACTGTCTGCTCCCTTAATTTCTGCATCTGCAGTAGTTTCATCATTGAACGTCAATGAAACTTTTACATCATCACCTTCAATTACATGGTTGTTTGTCACAATAAACAATTCCTTGTTATTTTCACCGATAATAATTCCAGAACCACTTCCTGACTGTTCCTGTGAGTAATTTTGTCCCCAGTAATTGATAGTCTGTGTGGAAGTAACATTAACTGCTACAATGGATGGCATAACATTGGAAGCAACCTCTGCAACTCCTGAGCTTGTTGTACTTGTGGAAGTATTCGTTGCCACACGAACCTCATCCGTAGATGTCTGTTCAGCAGTTGTCTGCTTCTGTGCTGTTAGTTTATTTACTGCGTACTGACTTCCTTCAAATGCTCCACCTGCCAATGCTCCACAAAGCAATGCAATCACAAGATATCTTAACACTCCGGCTTTCTTTTTTGCTTTCTTATCTGTTGGTTCCTGCTTTGGCATTTGTTGTCCCATATCATTAAACTGATATGACTGATTTGTATGATTTACTAAATGTTCATTCATCTGTGTTTCATTAAAACTGTTCATTTCATTATTCATAACTATTACCTCACTTTTTATAACACGCGACTCTTTACAATTTTCAACCCTTCAAAGGTTACCCCCTCAATAATGCATTAACAGACATTATTCAGTTTTTGTACCTTTATTTTTGTATCAAGTCATAACCTTTAATTAACTTTATGTGCATAGTATAAAAAAAAAGTATGTGCAATTTGTGAATTACTTTTGAGGTAATTGTGTTCAAATATCATTGATTCTGTGAACACTTTTCCAAAATCCCATTGCACATACTTTTACATTGCTTATTTAAAACAACCATACAGATAAAACTTCGTCGCCTCTTCCTTTACGCCACGAAGTGCATTTTGCACACCTGCATCTTCCAAATTTCCTTCAAATTCTATAAAGAAACGATATTCCCACTTTTTATCCTCGATTGGGCGTGATTCAATCTGTGTCAGGTTCAAATGATTAAACATAAAGTTCGAAAGCATGTTGTACAAAGTACCACTCTCATGTTTAATCTCCACACAAATGCTGACTTTATTTCCGTCTTTTCTATATACTTTCTGATTTGTAATAATGATAAAACGAGTACTGTTATTGCTCTGATCATTAATATTTTCCTGCAAAACTTCCAATCCGTACATTTTTGCAGCACGGACACTACTGATTGCGGCAAACTTTGGATTTTTCTCTTCGGCTACCTTCTTTACACTTGCTGAAGTACTTGCGTATTCTTTTGCCTGAATCTGCGGATACTGTTTCAAAAACGGTCTGCATTGTAAAATTCCCTGTGGATGAGAATATACCACTTCAATATCTTCAATCTTTGCGCCCGGCAAACCAATAAGTGTCTGCTCCACCTTCACAACCTGCTCACCAACAATTGAGATTTCGCTTTTTGCAATCAAATCATAAATATCATTGATACAACCGGTTGATGAATTTTCAATCGGCAACACTCCATACTGAGCCTCACCATTTTGAATGGCATCCAGCACTTCTCCAAAAGTTGCTTTATAATCACCTTTCACATCTTCTCCAAATTGTTGAATCATAGCCTGTTCCGTATAACTTCCCGGCTCACCAAAACATGCCACCGGCTTTCCATCCGCACATATATGATCAATAGCTACTCTTCCTTCGTATTCCTCACCGTCATGTTTTACAAGTGCATACTGTTTTCTTCTGCTGATGGTCATAATCTGCGTAAACAGTTCACGAATCGCCTCAGAATTGAATTCATCCTCTGCAAGTTCAGACAATGCAGCTAATTTTGACTCCTCACGTTCCTTATCGTACACTTTCTTACCGGTGGCAATTTTACTTTCTGCAACTTTATAAGTAAGTTTCATTCGTTCCTGAAACAATCTGGTAAGCTCGCTATCTATTTTATCAATGTCTTTTCTAATCAATCCTAAATCCATTTTAATACACCGTAACCATATATCCGGGGCTGTTTATAATGAAACATGTCCGAACTACGATTTTCTCCTTTCCAAATCAACTACCTCTTATCATAACACATTTATTTCCACAAAAAAAGTGTACAATTTAAGTGATGAACAAAGAGTTTTGCTTGCAAAGCTCTAGCGCGACCGCGGTATTGCGCAGCAATTAACTCCATCTCCGCGGTCTGCGCATCCTCGCGGAGCGTTTTTTGCTTTATAGGACGAAGTTTCCTATAAAGCAAAAAATTCAGCCAAGCACATCCACTAATACTTTTTGAATGCACTCGGCTGAATTTTTCCCAATTATCTGATTACAATATTTTTTCCGATGGGTATTCTATATTCTTATCCCTCTAATTCAACAAATTTATGATTACCAACAATGTTAACAATAAAGTCTTTGTTTATTGCGTAACATCTATTACACCTGACAAAGTTTTCCGGTAATTCCGGAAGTAAGTTTTTCATATTATACTGTCTGGAAAGATAGACTTTATCCACTGTGCGATAAAGCATATAATGTCCTTGGGACTGTATAAATACTAATTCTGATAAATCTATGTCTTCGTAACTTCCTCCCCATGTTTTCAATCTCAAAACCTGTCTGGTGTTTGAAATTATTCCCCCTTCTTGTTCATCCTTGGTGATGATATCATTTCTCATTCGAAAGGTTCTCCTTTATTTGGTAATTCTTTTGTTACTGTTCGTTGTCTGCCCAGTAAATAATTTTTTTATAGGAATACCCACGGCTTAGCCGCGAGTATTCCCATTGGTCTTATTTTACTCAAACTTCGCACATAAATTTTATCTATGCACCTTGAAAATTCAATATCTGGCATTTATTCAATTGTCAATGTTCAGTAAATTA
>CADBNB010000066.1 GCA_902795895.1 uncultured Lachnospiraceae bacterium
TATAATAGGCTGTCCTATAAAAGGCTTGGTAATTTTATCTTTTCCAATCCATACTACACAGTAAAAGAAATGTCTGATTTTACGAATAGTGCTATCTGCCATAACAACCTCCCGCTAAGCTCTTTTTTTCTTAAACTTTCCAATGATTTTTCCAAACATTTTCCCAAAAATATTTTTTACATATTGGAACTCATTTGTTTTTCTATACACAAGATAAAATACCACATTTGGAATAACAACTGCTAATATTGCAAGAGCACCAAAGCGAATTCCTAGTCCGGCAAATCTAGTCCAAAATCCTGTCTCTGTACATGCCTTTAACACTTGTGGTGGCATTATTAGCTGTTGCAATCCAAAACATGCCGCTCCAGTTGCTAATACTACAGCTAGATATTTAGCTCCTGTGATATAATACTCTCTTGTTTTCTGCTCTAAAATATACTTAAATACAATTCCTGGGCGTACAGCAACTTCAATGGATGTTGCAACTACAGTTCCAAGGAAAATCCCCGGAAGACCAATGATTCTTGCACCTGCTATGGACACAACCAAGTTACCTATTGCTGTTGCAAATGCTAACCATTTATCCTGTTCAAAAATACCTCCGGCAACTTTTACGTTATATACTGCAGTTTTATGACCACTAATATAATAGTTGAACAAGATTAGGAACAATGTAACTGCTGTTACTGTATATCCGCTTCCCCACCATGTCTTATCAATTCCTAACCAAATATAAACAAATGGTGTCATCAATGTAAATAACACAATGGAAGCAAAACCATAAATCCAAAATGTTAAAAATCTAAAATTCTTAAATGCAACATACTGTCTTTCTTTGCCTTCTGAAGCGATTAAGTTACCAAAACTTGCTGTCTGGGAATTCATGATTACATTCATAAATCCGTTTACATTGGTAAGTAAAGAATTGTAGTTACTGATAAATCCAGATGCTGTTGCACTGATTACCCAGGTAATGATAATATGGTCAGTTGCATTTACACAAAGAGAACCTATTCGTGATATAACCAATGCCTTTACATTTTTGATAATCGGAGCCAATTCTTCTTTCGTCAGCTTTTCTGCATCTTTATCTTTCAAATATGGATACAATCGATTCATATACCAGTTAGTTGCTAAATTCTGAATCAACTGAACTGCAGCACCAACGCAACAATACATAAAGAAATCCTGTGTCAAGAACAGCATTACTAACTGTCCTGTTTGACATGCTAAATTTGCTATTAAATTGATATTTGTAAAAATATACGTCTTTTGCTCGGCATTTGATAAACTATACTTGTAAGATACAAAATATGAACATACCGTATTAAATAAATACAATAAATAAATTGCATATATGTTACCTGCTCCGGCAATATCTTCTTCCGTTAACATATGTGGAATGATTGGCATAACCGCTAAGCCTACTACAGCAACAACAAGTGCAATTACTCTATATGCTTTCTTATAAAATGCCATGTATGATTTAATCTTAGGAATATCCTCAGTAGCTACCAACTTATATAAGCTGTAATTCATAGCTGTTCCAATTCCCAACTCTGCAAATGATAACATGGTTAAAATGTTACTAAATACATTGTTGATACCATTGTTTGCATTTCCTAAAATTCCGATAAAATATGTACGTGATACAAAACTATAAATCATAACTACGATTCTACTCAATGCACCCCACGCAATATTTTTTTTCATCTTATCTACTCTACCGCCAGACGACATTTTTTTCACCTCAAAAATCTTTTCTAATTAACCTTTTCTCGCTTGTCTTACCTTTGTCAGTAATAAAATCAATCTTACTTGTTTCTTCTTAATCAGACTAAGTACAAGCTTTTGATTTCTTGTCAATGGAACCAATGACATTTCATCATATATTCCATCCTCTCCAATCTGGTCTACAACCTCACGGAGTTCTTTTAACACTTGTTTTTTCGCCGGTGCTCCCGGTCTTACAAAATTCACAAGACTTCCAATACATACATCAATGTAGCTTCCTACAAAACGCTTTTTCAATGCTTCGTATTTTCCTTCTTCCAAAAGGAACTGTTTAAGCCTTATCTGATTGCTGATTCCTTCTTGGAACTGGTTCTTACGATACACTGCCAACGTTGTGTTGTCCCATCGAATATAATGATACAACGGATCAGTTACAATTACGATACGTTGTAACTTATTATACAAACGAATGCAAAAATCAAAATCTTCTGCAATCTTTAATACCGGATCAAAAGTAACTCCTGATGCTAACCATGCATCTCTCTTAACACAGAGTCTCCATACGGAACCAAAGATATTGGAAGACACACCATCTTCCGGATAAACTTTGATCATCCACGGAATTAACTGTTCCCAGATTTCTTTTTCTGTCAAAACCGTACCTGTTTTCCAAGGCAACAGTACTTCTTCTTTCTCAGTCTCACTCTCTGAAAAGAAAGAACACAAAGAAGCCTCGGCATCCTCTTTTTCCAAATGTTTTACTAACAATTCATATGCATTTTTTTCAACATAATCATCTACATCAAGAAATGTAATATATTTACCCTTTGCCTCAGCCATGGCTGTGTTTCTCGCCACAGACACACCTTCATTTTTTTTATCAATCAAGGTAACTCTTTCATCTTTTGCTTCCCATTGTTTTAACTTTTCAAGGCTTCCATCACTAGAGCCATCATTGACTGCCACAACTTCTATCTCTTGTAGCGTCTGCGAAAGCAGACATTCCATAGCTCTGTCCACATAAGCTTCGCCGTTGTAAATAGGAACCACAACACTTATTTTTACTTCATCCATTCCTATTCTCCTTTAATTCTTTACCAAAGTATCTCTTAAAATTACTTTCCATTTTGCCAGCTTAAACTTAAACTGTTTTTTTCTATAGTAAGATTGATCCATATCCTGTTTCATCTTAATTACATCTTCATTGCTCTCCAACAAAGCAAGACATTTCTTTTTGTCTTCTTTGGATAATGGCTGTCTCTTGATTTCCATTTTTTCAGAAGTATAAACTTTTAATAAATATTCGTTCACTTTATTCCGATTGTTATCGTACATTCCCTGTTCCACATAAAAATCACGATATTTATGAAAAATCAACAAGCGCTTTTCCA
>CADBNB010000067.1 GCA_902795895.1 uncultured Lachnospiraceae bacterium
CTATAAATACAAGCTTTTCGGAAATGGACATATTGTGGATGATTATGCCACAGGAAAGAAGCAGTTCCATTTTAAAGAAAAATAAAATGATGCATTGACGAAAGCGTCAAACATTGGATATCCGATGTGTATGTGAAAAATAGTAAAGTAATATTTTATGGACAGTATGGTACAAAGGAAGGCTGGTTTGTGCCAAAAATCAATATGTTTCAAGATGTAATTTTGCAAGCAAAACTCTTTGTTTTAGGAAAAATAATTCCATTTATTGGAGAAAAGTGATATAATAGAATCGAGGTGTCAGTACGTGTTCAATCATTTATAGCAAGTTTGGCATGTGCCATAACGGATGGTTGAAAAGAGGGAGACTTAAGGGGAAAAAGGAATAAATGTCGCTGGTCTTTGTTGGGCGTGCAGTGACTAAATATAGACATGAATAGGGGGATTTTGTATGGGCTTAACGATGAACACAGTAAATAAAGTGGCAAAAGGAACATTACTTTATACCCAAAATAAAGCGGTAGACAGCGTTGCACTTTTGGTGAAAGGCAAAGTTTTGGTGTATAATGTGGGGACAAAAATTGTTTGTGGGCCGGGAAGTTTTATTGGTGTCAGTGATCTGGTAGCAGGAACCTATGGGGCAAATGCTTATGTGATGGAGGAATCACAGATTTTCCCTGTGGAAGTTCACAATCTGGAAGAGATGGAGGATATTCTGGAGAGTCATGCAGATTACAGAAGCACTATAGTTATGGCACTTAGCCGCCAGATTATGGATTTGTATAAGGTGTTTGATGCTATGTATAAATGTGCAGGTGCTACACGAAATTTTTTGGAAACCAGTTATGGCACATACAAAGAAATAGGTAAAAAAAACAGTGTAACTGTCACGAAAATGGAATCTATTGAGAAAATGAAAGAACTGGAATTGCCGGTGAGCTACGAAGATATGGCAGAACAGACAAAGTATTATTTGGAGTGTGTCACATTGGCTCCGGAAGTTCAGAAAAGATATTATGCCCACGGTAAAAATATTGCCGTACATCATATGGAGGAACAGGTTAGCATTGTATCTAATCTGTTGGAAGGATGCGAGGTACTTACTTCTTATGTGTCAGAACTTGTAAAAATCATGGTGGGAGAACAGGATAGTCTGTTTAGTTTGAGCGTTCAGCAATTCCTTGCCATGAAAAAAATGAAAGTGGATACGGCAGTTTCGGTGAAACTTATCAATACCGTAAAAGAGCGTATTGCAGAGGTAGAAAGTATCCTTCTTGGTAAGACAGGAAAGAAACCTGACATTGACAAGGAGAAAATGCAGCAGATTTATGCTATGGTTGATTCTGGTGAGGTTGAGACAGAAGAGGAAGATGAGGTTAGTGCTGAGACGGCTGTTCGTTATGCAGGTGTAGATGTAGAGACTATCGAGAAAGAATTGACAGGATCTTTGAAAAAGATTTTGGATTATTCACAGCTTCCGGAAGAAAAATGCGCAGAATTCCAGCAGTATATTCTTGCATTTATGAATATGACGGATAAAGCCAGTGCAGATGATGAAGCGAGAAATCTTCGTAGAAAACTTAGTAAATTGTTTTATGAGATATATGAAGCTGTCTTTAAGCGTGACCATGTAGAGAAGACAAATACTCGTTTGTATGATTTGTTTTTGAATTACGGATTTGTGGATGAAAGACTTTTGTCAAAAGAGCAGCTTATTCAGTTATATTGTCTGGAAGACCAGGATGACGGACAGGGTATTTGTAAAGTATACAATCCAAAGCAATGGCTAAATGCTATATGGGCTGGGGAGAAAGAGCCTTCAAAGAGTGAATTTGACATGGATTACGCAGAAACATTGCGTGACATGAAGAAGAGTGGTCAGATTACGGAAGAACAGATGAAAAAAGATATGGAAAATCTGGATAAAAAGTTTGAATACGAGCTGCATAACATGTTTAAATATAACAGCCGAGTTGTAAGCGGACAGCTAAGTATTTTTGTTCCAATTCTTTATAAGGAAGAATTTATGGGACATCTTGATCAGAGCCTTATGACTACAAACAAGATAAACAAGATGATTGAAAAAATCCGTTCCATTGATTTTTCTGTATTTTGCAGGGAGTCATTGTATCATGCTACCAATTCAGAAATCAAAAACGAAAACATTGTGGAGGAGTATGTTCCGGATTTCATTATACTTCCAACCTATGGTTCTAATGGCGCCATGTGGCAGGAGATTGAGGGAAGAAAACGAGCATCCCATGCCAGATTTGTTATTCCGATTTTTGCAGAAGGTGATATGGAAGATGTATTCATCCGTATGTGTGGTCGTTTCCGTTGGGAGATTTGCCGAACCATTCAGGGACCTGCATGGAACGATGTAAAAGTAAAATCTCTTACTTCGGAATATGTAGATTATATTCAGTTCTATAAGAAAAATCACGCATTGTCTGAGGAGAGAAAAGAGAAATTAAAGGCGCAGATCCAGAAAGGTCGAGGAAACACAAGAGAAGTATTTGTTATTGACTATTTATTATGGGTTAAGAACGAAAGCTCTGGTTCTATCCGTATGAATAAAGTTGCCAGAGAGTTATTGGCGTATTATTGTCCGTTTAATAAAGAAATCAGAGAGCGGATTGGAAGTCAGCCTATGTATGAGGAAGCCATGGCGAGATTTAACCGCGAAAGAGGCAAGAAAGTGAAGGAATTGGAACTTCGCTATCGTACCTATGAGACAAAAGGTATTCAGGTGCCGGAGGTAATGCTTAAAACCTTGGAATTCTATCGGGATAAGTAAATATATGCGTTAATTTTGACAACACCTTTAAAGTAGTAAAGGTGTTGTCTTTTTTTTTGTAATAGGAAATTGCGATGCAATTTCCTATTACATAAAAAACGCTCCGCGAGGATGCGCAGACCGCGGAGATGGAGTTAATTGCTACGCAATACCGCGGTCGCGCTGGGGCTGTCGCACTAAAATTAGTGCGTAGCTCCTTTTTTATATATTTTAATAAAAAAAATAACTGCCAGACCTCGAAAAAGTCTGAC
>CADBNB010000068.1 GCA_902795895.1 uncultured Lachnospiraceae bacterium
ATAGATGCAAGAAATAATCCCGATATATTAAATGGAATACTTAAGTATCGATCTATAATAAACGATGAGATGGTAAATATTATTTTTAATATACAAGGATTAAATTACAAAAATTCTTCTGTTATTAGTCGGGTGAAGGCTCAAAACTCAATTGAATTCAAGATTGATAATTATATTAACAATCATGAAAATGGAAAGATTCCATTAAAAAAATGCTTTAATGATTTGTTAGGTATTAGAATTGTTATTGATAAAGAATTTGAACATGATGATGTAGATAAGTATATGCAGTATGAATTTTCTGAGTATAAATGTATAGACTCATCAAAAGACGACTATATTGCTTCACATATTTATTTTGAGAAAACAAATAAGCATTTTCCTTGGGAATTACAGGTGTGGCAGAAAAGACATGAAAAGAATAATTATGCTTCGCATAAGCAGTATAAACAAGAGTATACTAAATGGGAGGCTACAAATAAAGGAGGTGTCGAGAGTGATTAAACATTTTATGATTTTAAGTAGTTCATATTCGTCTGGAATGCGTATAGCAATGCATTATGTTGTTGATGAATTGATGGATGCTGGGATGCTTGTTTCTGAAGTAAAAAAGATTAAGGAATTATGTGGTGAATCTGTATCTATCTCGACGCATTTTGTTGAAACTGATTCTCAGGAATGGTCTTCTGTTGCTGTAAAAGATGCATTTTTTGAAGATGTGTATAAAGTTGAGTCATTATCTGAATTTGTTGAATTAATTTCAAAAGATCGAAAGTTGAGTGGGATTGATATAGCGAAATATATATTATCTGTGCGTCGATGTACACATTTGGGACTTGAAAAATTGGTTTATATGTGTTACGCGGATTATTTGTGTAAGACTGGAAAAAGACTTTTTGAGGATAAAATTTATGCATTTAGATATGGTCCAGTTGTGGAAACTGTATATGAGAAATATAAAGGATGTAAAGATATAGAGGATGAAACTTTTTCTGAAGAAGAAATAGAGTCAAATTGGCATGAGTTACCAGCTAGAAGCAGAATTCTTTTTGCTGAAGATGGTGTTATAAAAATGCTTCAGATTGATTATACATTAGAAAGATATAAGAATTCTACAGCTTCTGAGTTAGTGGATATAACACATGTCAAGGGAGGACCGTGGGATAGTGTTTATAGTAGAAGATATCGTGAAATGATACCAGATGAAGTAATAAAACAAAATCATTATAAGGAAGTTAATTTTGAATAATTGTGATTATGATGATGGACCAGAAACAAAATGTGCTTGTTTTCTGGTCTTTTTGTAGGGCACTATTGCCCATGGATTTGGTGGCGGAGGGCATAATCCCAATATTAATACCAATGATATTTGGCAAGAGTTTGTGGAAAAGTCAGGGGGACTTTAAAAGCAACTGATAACACAGCTGCTACTGTATCCGCTCCAAAAGGAGCTACTTGCTCATATGGTAAACACTTTTAAAGTAAAAACCGATATAAATAATGTAACTAAGAAAACAGGGAAGTTCGTGATAACTTCCCTGTTTTCTCTTAATAGGAAACTGACATGTTATTATCTACATTTCATATTGATTATGCATTTCACACCATAGTTTTGTTACAGAAACTAACATGCCAGTTTCAAACGGTAGTGAGAGGAATTAAAGAGAAAGGGGAAAACACATGAAGAAAATTATCAATTGTAAAATGAAAATGCTTTTTGCATTGGCTCTGGCAGTGGTGGTACTGCTTAGTAACAACTCTTTCGAGTCTTTTGCGACATCAGTACCAAAATTGTCGAAGACAACATTGACCTTTGCTTCGCCAAATGCAAAAGCGCAGACAGTGACAATTAAGAATCTTAAGACAAAATATGTGAAAAAAATAACCATTTATAATGATTGGAAAGAATGGCTGACCATAAAGAAAAAAGGAAAAAACAAACTGGTCATCACACCGAAACGTTCTTCCGGAGATATCACATATGGTATAAGCATTTCTATTCAGTACAAAAAGCCGGTAGATGGTCGTTATTCGGATTATCTGATGTTTAAAAAGATAAAGATTAAGGGAAAATCTACCATTGCAATCAAAACGGCAGCAGATCTTTGTAAAATGCGCGCCGGCAGTTACACAACCCATAGATGGAATTATTATCTGGCAAATGATATTGATATGACAGGAAAAGGTATGGTGAAGTATCCGGGAGAATGGGGGAGCGATACATATAGTGATATTTACCTTGACGGTAAGGGACATACCATCAAGTCAGATACGCCGATTTTTAATAGTGTAGGTGGCGTGCTTAAGAATATTGTTTTTGATGTGAATATAAATTGTACGGTGTCAAAGAAAGACGCCAATACGGTAATCTGGGGAAAAGTCCATTATAATGGCTACGGAGGACTTGCTCCAATTGTGTATAACAATGGTAAGATTATCGGATGTAAATCGGTTGGAACTATTACCGTAAATATGGATAAAGATGTTACTTACACCATGTCCGGAGGCGGCGAAAGTAAAATTACCACAGCAAATATTGCCGGTCTGGTTGAGGAAAATACTTGTAACGATGCTGTTATTTCACAGTGTAAATCAGAGGTTGATATTACCGTGAATTTTGCGCCGGATGTGACACCATTTACCTATGTTGGAGGTCTTGTGACATTAAACTATGGTTATTCAGGAAATAGTCAGTATGCAAGTATCATTGAGAGTCAGTTTGCAGGAAGTATTAAAATTGTTGGGGCTATGTCTTTTGCTTATGCAGGTGGAATTACTGGAAACAACAATGCCAACATAAAGGATTGTTTAAATACCGGTTCCGTAAGCAATGACAGTGGAAGTATGCCATATGTAGCCGGTATTAATGGAATTGGCGGAGGAAAGGCTGTAGAACGTGTTCTTACCGTCGGAGATGTTAAATATGGATTGTTAGGCAATTCTATAAGTGAATCTTCATTGGAAGATGGCAGAATGTCGGAATACAAAAATGCATATTATCTGAGTACGAAATCCGATGGGTTTAATTATCTTGGAAATCCGGTAGAAGTACCTGGTACAAAAGGAATTTCCGAGGAAGAACTTGTAAAGCAGGAGACTTTCGAGGGCTTTGACTTCGAAAAAGTTTGGAAAATGGGGGCAAATGGTCCGGAACTAAGAAATGTGCCATAAGGGATAATTTATCGAAAGCCGTGGTTTCACATTGAGTGATTCTGCGGCTTTTGTTTTTTGGAAACTTAAAAACTATTTTGCAAAAAATTGGAAAATGTAGTAAAATAAGAGTGGTACTTTAATGCATTTACACGGGTACGAAATAAGAAGTGTAATGCAATTAGGGTAAACAGGGTTATAGCTTTTTCTATTGGGGTAAGAAAAAGAACCGATAATTATCATTTTTGATTGAAAAATATATGTCACCTATGGAAACTGAGACAAAAGGTGAATAATTTTGGGTAACAGAAATGTACTCTTGATATTTGGGCGTAAAAAACTTTCAGAG
>CADBNB010000069.1 GCA_902795895.1 uncultured Lachnospiraceae bacterium
ATTTCGCAACACTTACTTTCTTTAATAATATCCATTACACTCTTTCTTTTCTTTTTATAATAAAGACGCATGCGATTAATATGCTTTTCAAAATACCCTTCAGAAATGAATTTTGCCAATGCGTACTGCTCAAAATTTGAAACCGTACAAGAATACATAGACATTTTTTCATAAAACAAATTTGCCAAATGAATAGGCAAAACCATGTAACTGATGCGAATCGTCGGCGTTAAGGATTTCGAAAACGTATTCATATAAATCACCTTTTCACAACCATCAATGGAAAACAAGGTTGGTATAGGCTTCCCTGAAATTCGGAATTCACTGTCATAATCATCCTCTATAATATATCTTCCTTCTTCCTGATTTGCCCAACCAAGAATTTCATATCTACGGCTGGCATTCATAGTAATTCCCGTAGGATAATGATGATTGGGACAAATATGAGCCACTTGTGCTTTACTCTTTTCTAACCCCTGTGAAGTTACGCCACCATCATCAATATTTACGAATTTACACAAAATCCCACGACTTTTATAAATTTCAACCAGCTTCCTATACCCTGGATTTTCAATGGCATATATTTTGTCACGCCCAATTAATTCCGTAATCATTCCATACAAATACTCGGTTCCGGCTCCAATCACAATTTGGTTAGGATCCACCACCATTCCACGAAAAGATTGCAAATGCAGGGCAATGGCTTCCCTAAGTTGTCTTACACCAGAGGTAGGGGAAGTCTTTAACAATTCCTCTTTTTGATTGGAAATGACATCCCTTAACATCCTTGCCCACACGGAAAACGGAAAACTATCTGAATGAATTCCATTGCTTGAAAAATCACATAAATACTTCTTTTGTTCAGGAATTTTAATATTCAGATCCACATCATGTTTCACCTGTTTTACATGCATTCCCTCAATATCAGCAACAAAATATCCCTTCTTTGGTAGGGCATAGACATATCCTTCACTAATTAACTGGTCATATGCATTTTGAATTGTAATGGTACTAATTCCATTGTTATCGGCAAATGTTCTCTTTGATGGTAATTTTTCTTTTGGTTTTAAAACACCTGATAGAATATCATTTTTTATACATTTATATAGATAAAGATACATTGGCTCTTTTATATTTTCTAAACTATATGTCAACATAATAATCCTCCTATTATCTGGTATGTAAAAATATATTGTTTTGAGAATTTTCTTATCACCAGTTTCATTATATACTCTAGTAAAGTTTAAATCAAATAACTTTTTATCTTTCGAACAAAAAAGATGAAACTAAATAAAAGAACATACCATATGTACTCTCGAAGTCTTTTTATGCAAGAATATCGAAAAGGAATACTCCGAGAGTACATAATGACCCAAAGGAGGAAATAAAATGAGTACAACTAACACACAATACGAATTAAACAAAGGATTGGCACAAATGTTAAAATGTGGTGTCATTATGGATGTTACAACACCTGAACAGGCCAAAATTGCAGAAGAAGCCGGAGCATGTGCGGTTATGGCACTAGAACGGATTCCGGCAGATATCCGTGCAGCAGGTGGCATTTCCCGAATGAGTGACCCGAAAATGATCAAAGGAATCCAGGATGCCGTAAGTATTCCTGTCATGGCCAAATGCCGTATCGGACATTTCGTAGAGGCTCAGATTCTTCAAGCAATTGAAATAGACTATATTGATGAATCAGAAGTCCTCTCTCCGGCAGACGATGTTTACCACATTGACAAAACGCAGTTTCAAGTTCCATTTGTCTGCGGAGCCAGAGATCTCGGCGAAGCATTAAGACGAATAAATGAAGGTGCATCCATGATAAGAACCAAAGGAGAACCCGGTACCGGAGATGTGGTACAGGCAGTTCGACATATGCGAAAAATGAACTCGGAAATCCGAAAAATCACTTCACTGTCTAAAGATGAATTATATGAGGAAGCAAAACAGTTACAAGTTCCATACGATTTAATTCAATATGTACATAAGAACGGAAAACTTCCAGTTGTAAATTTTGCCGCCGGCGGTGTTGCAACCCCTGCAGACGCAGCTTTAATGATGCAATTAGGTGCTGAAGGTGTCTTTGTTGGTTCCGGCATTTTCAAATCCGGTAATCCCAAGAAACGAGCATCTGCCATTGTCCAAGCCGTTACAAATTATACGGACGCTTCATTAATCGCAAGCCTATCTGAAGATTTAGGTGAAGCCATGGTTGGAATTAACCCAAGTGAAATAAAAATAATTATGGAAGAAAGAGGACAATAATATGAAAATAGGTATACTCGCCCTTCAAGGCGCATTTCTAGAACATAAACAAGCCTTGGAACGATTAGGTGTTTCCTGCATTGAAATCCGCAAAAAAAATGATTTAGATTACATCGACGGAATCATTTTACCTGGAGGTGAAAGCACGGTGCAAAGTAAGCTACTTCGCTCTCTTGATCTATTCACTCCAATTCAGTCAATGATAAATCAAGGACTTCCCGTACTTGCAACTTGTGCCGGACTTATATTATTAGCTCAAAATATTACACCAGACCAGACACATCATTTTGCAACATTGCCTGTGACCGTCAAGCGAAATGCTTATGGACGACAACTTGGAAGTTTTTCCACTACAGGTACCGTTGGAGATTTAAAAGAATTCCCTCTGACATTTATTCGTGCTCCTTACATAACCCAGATTGGTGAAGATGTGGAGATTTTATCTACCATTGACCAGAAAATAGTTGGGGTGAAATACAAAAACCAAATAGGCCTTGCATTTCACCCCGAAATGACTGATGATTTACGAATCCACAAAGAATTTTTAAAACTAGTAGAAAATGTAAATGAACTCCCTAAAGTTGCCTGCGTCGGATAGAGTTTTCTTCCGCAAACCATGTATTCTTTCTTTAAAAGTGTTGTCAGTAGCTATGTTTTTGCAAGCTCACTTGCAAAGAAACATAGCTACTGACCATTCCTAACTGTATGAGCAAATAGTCCCTTTGAGTCGAATTCAAAATCTACCGTGTTAACAACTGGTTATAAAGTATTGCCAAATGATATTTTTAAACCTCCCTATGTAAAGAAAAATTATTTTTACGGTTAGAAACTACATTTGGAATTCTAAGTAGTAACGCAATTACCCAAGACATCAAAATAATACAGCTAAATATAATTATACCGATTGGTAATCCCCAATTTAAAAAACCATAAAAATCATTTGATTTTGGCCATTTTCCTATTCCATTAATCTGAACATTTAGCAAATAAATAGTTCCATAGATAAACACGGGAATCATAGTTATCATAGACCATTTTATAGGCATTTTCTTTTTATCTATGGTTAATAAAACCAATTCAGCCATAGCAATTAACGGACATATTAAATGAAACCACAAATTTCCCTCCGCATACATATCTAATGTAGGATACATCGGTTGTAAAAAACATGCGATTACCATAAACGTTAATCCTACTTCCGTGGCACCTATGTATTTCCAAAGCAATGAAATTTTTTTATGCATTAAATTGCAAGCCAAATACACAATCGCAATTATTCCACACAAACAATTAGAAAGCACGGTAAAATATTTTAAATTGTATATTCCTGAAGTCGCAAATACAGCGTCATTACCCCCACCTGAAAACATATAAAGCACACCAATAGCAACAGAAATAATCAATAAAATATTTAGTATAGCTGTAATTTTTTTCATCGTTACCCCCACCTTTCGTTTCCGCTCTTTTTTTACATTTTCTTCCATTCTAATATATTATAACATAAAAATAGCAATAAAGAAAACTCTAGTGCAACCGCACAGTTTCATGTTTGAGCGAAAATCGCTAGCTCTATGCAAAAACTAGGAAACTAGCATGCAAGGCTTTCCCAAAAGAACAAGCTATAACGATGTTCGATTGGGCGAAAACTAATGCATCGCAATTTCCTAATACAAAAAAGCTCTCATCTTACGATAAGAGCTTCTCTCATATACCTTCAAAACTACACATTGTTTCATCCAATTTTGGTCAAGACCTC
>CADBNB010000070.1 GCA_902795895.1 uncultured Lachnospiraceae bacterium
ATAAATTGTAGAGCCGTATACGAGACCCGTACGTACGGTTCAATGAGAGGGAAATAACATTTACTGTTATTTCTCTACTCTATTATAGGAAATTGCGATGCAATTTCCTATTACAAAAAAACGCTCCGCGAGGATGCGCATAATTCATATTCAGAACAAAAACTTTCATAGAACTTACTGTGCGTAATAAAATCGTAAGAATAATTGTTTTGATGAATACAATCTCTTGTGGTACACTTTATCTGTAGTGGGAATTTCTTATATTGATTATTGTGATTTGAAATTAACAAAAAATGGTGTTTTGAAACGTTTTTGTTTTTAGGAGAATTAGGCTTATCAATTATAAGAAATGTTCTTTCGAAATTCTTGTATAAAAAGACTCCGAGAGAACATTAAAAATTTATGGAGGGACATTTTAGATTCGTGTGAAAATGAAAGGAGACAGTAAATGAGAAAAGTAACAAAAAAAACATTATCATTTGCATTGGCGATGTCGATGATTGCCACAATGGTACCGACAGATGGATTACATGTTGCAAAAGTTTCGGCAGCATCTAATTCAAAACAGAATGTGAAAATCTTGGCAGGAAAAGATTTGTCTGACAAGAAGAAAGAGACAAAAAAATATGAAGAAGGAGCAGCTCTTGTAATGTATCGCAAGACAAAAGCTTCTGTTAAAAAGATGCAACTTGGAACAATGTTTGGAGGAGATATCGAAGTTAAAAACAGTTTAGAGATTAATCCAACCAAAAAAGAAAGTGTTAAGGCATTTGGAACTAATTCAAGTATGGGATTTGAAGTAGCTTTGGTTCATTCAGATACATTAACTACTGAGGAATTGGTTAGTTCTCTTAAAAAGAGAGATGATGTGTTATATGCACAGCCAAACTATATAAGACATATTGATTCTACAGCCGATTACAGTTCATATCTTTGGGGTATTGAAAATAATGGACAGCTTGGCGGTGTTGCAGGAACTGATGTAGGAGTTTCAAAAGTAGATAAGACAGCATATGACAAGAATGAAAAAGTCGTTGCGATTATTGATACTGGTGTAGATTACGAACATGAAGATTTGCAGGGGGTAGTCTGGGATAATCCATATCAGGATAAATTAAAGGGAGCACATGGTTTTGACTTTGCAAACTGGGATGATGATCCTAAGGATGATAATGGTCACGGAACACATTGTGCCGGAATTATTGCAGCAAATGACAATCAGCTTGGTGTAAAAGGTGTGGCAGCTGGTACAAATGTAAAAATCATGCCACTTAAATTCCTCGATTCAGAAGGTTACGGAGATACATACGCTGCTATTTCTGCGTATGCATATATTTATGAAGCACAGAAGTTAGGTGTAAATGTGGTTGCTGTCAATGATTCATGGGGTGGATATATGGGCTACGGAGGAGATGATCTTTTGACAGAGGTTATCAATCTTGTAGGTGAAAATGGTGCGATTACGGTATGTGCTGCCGGAAATGAGAATACGGATTTGGATGAGGATGCAAGTACAAGTCCGGCATGTTTGGATAGTGAGTATATTATTTCGGTAGCAGCTGCAAATGCGAAAGGTGAAAGAGCAGAATTTTCAAATTATGGTAAAAAATATGTTGATGTAGCTGCTCCAGGAGCAGATATATTATCTTCATTATCAGATGATACATTCTGTCCTTCTATTTATGGAAATAAGAGTGAGATTTGCAATAATTATTTTGATTTTAATCAGACATTCAGACAGGTAGATTATGATGCTCTTGCAGATGAAAAAGCATCAACTAACTCAGAACTTGTGTATGCTGTTGATAAAGCAGGAGACGGAATTGTAACTTTGGAAGCTTCTTCAGAAGAGCATATAGGAAGTCAGGCAGAAGATAAGGGATTAAAATTTTCGATTAAAGATGCAAAAGAAGGAGAAACTTATACTTTTGCATTCCCTTATAACAAAGCACAGACAAATACAGAGGCATATAAGAGCTTTATGGTAAAATGTAAAGGACCTCAGTATTCACAGGAACGTTTCGTTACGGACTGGGATTATTATCCAACAATTGTGATGATATATGATTCGAAAGTTGCATCTTCAGGTGCAATCGAAAAAGAATTTATCGGTGGCTTATATGTTACTGGAGATACCAATTATTGGACTCAGGCAAGTTATAAGGAAGCAAACAGAATTTCAGCAAGACAAGCAGGTAAATACATTTATGAATTTGAAGTTCAAATCAGCGATGATGGTGATTACAACATTTATGTAGATGATTTCGCGGATGTAAAGCCTGGTGTGAAGAAAGAAAGCTTTGGAAAATATGGATTTGCAAGTGGTACATCAATGGCATCTCCATATGTAGCAGGTTGTGTTGCTGTAGAAAAAGCATTATATCCAAAGGATACAGTATTAGAAACTAAAAATCGTATGATTAGTACTGTTAAAAAAATGGATCAGTTCAAAGATATCACTGCTTCAGGTGGTATGGTAGATGTAAGTAATTTGGAAAAACCAAATCCTGCAATTACTGAAGTAAAAGAAATTGTAGCAGAAGATAGTGCATCTGCGAGCGTTGCAACTGATACTGCCATTGTTGCCGTAAATGGTGTCTTCTTCGGTGAAAACCCAACGGTTACTGTAAATGACAAGCCGGTAACTTTGTTATCAAAGACTGGGGAACAGGTAAGTTTTAATGCTCCTTACAACGAAACATTGAACATTAAAGTGACAGGTACAAATGGTGTTGTTGAACAGAAAGCATTTATCATTAAGGGAGAGGAAACTAAAACAGATGCTCTTACAGATGGTTATTCTGAAACTTCGACTTTAATTTCAGATGGTGACAGATTGGTGGAAGTAAATGTTGACGGTAGTTTCAATTACTATAGTCCTGATGCGTCAACAAGTTCAGATTATTTATCATACTATAGTCTAAAAGACGGTGTGGACGTAAATGAGGCAGTTCCTTTTACTAATAGTATTAGTGGTGGATATTCATACAATATGGAAGATATTTTCGGAGAAGAAAGAAAATATGCTGTGATGGGAACTTATAATGAAATTGCAAGACCTACATTTATGGCAAAAGATTTGTATTCTGCAATTGATGTTGATTTCGGTTTTGTGGAAGATTTAGTTTTGGTTCATTACAATATGGCTGAAGGAAAATGGGAAAATACTGAAGTTAAGCTTCCTGAGATGTATAAAAATATTGAAAAGGCAAGTTTAGTTGCGTATAAAAATAATCTTTATCTAATCGGAGGATATGATAAAAAATCAAAGAAGACTATTTCTGATGTGTATAAGATTGATCTCACAAAAAAAGAAGTTCAGCAAGTTGCAAATCTGCCAGAAGGAAAATTTAATGCGAAAGCATTAGTTTCAAAGGACACATTGCTTGTTACACTTGGTGGAAACGGCGATACAAAGACAAAGGGAAGTAATTCTACATTTGCATTTGATGGAAGTACATGGAAGACAATGACACCTGTTAATGATATTAATGCACAAGAAGATGAAAGTGTGGAAATTGATTATTCAGATACATTAGTAGGAGACGATGATCTTAAGGTTGATGAAACAGCAAAAACAGCAACCCTTACACTTCATTTCTTTGATGGCGCAGTAGGTTATACAGACGAAGGTTTGATTTTTGCCGGAGTAAAGGCAGAAAAATTAGGAAATGTATTTACATTTGATCTTGCAACAAATACATATACAACAAAAAATATGAAATATGTTGCATTGACAAAAGATGCCAAAGTTAAGGGTGCAACTTGCGCTGATAAATTTTATGTATTTAGTGGTGAAGAAGCACAATATGATGATTGGTATTGGGAGGATTATTCTAACGGATTAAGTGCAAAGAGCCAGGATGTGACAGAACAAGAAATTGGATATGAAGATATGGAACTAAAGGGTATCGGTGCATTTACATCTTTTGATGTTGAAAATGAAACTGTACAGGTGGAAGCAGCAAAAATCTACGATGAAGGATACATTTTAGGAACAGGAAATTACCATATTGGTGATGTTGCAAATCTTACATTGGTTCCATATTCAGATTATTTTGCTAAGTCTATCAAAGTAGGAGATGTAAAGGCTGTTTCACAGGCTGCAATTACTGTTACTGAAAGCTTGAAAGTAAAAGCATCATTCGGTAAATATGTAAGCAGTATTTCAAATAGTACTTATGGCGAGATTGAAGAGGTAGAAGTAGGTTCAAAAGTATCATTGAAAAATCAGTATGAAATCTATCCGGAAGATGCTGATGATAAATCTGTATCTTGGAAGTCAAGCAATGAAAAATATGCGACTGTTGACAAGAAAGGTAATGTTAAATTTACAAGTGATGAAAAAGCGGTAGGAAAGAATGTTACTATTACAGTAACAGCAAATGACCGTGGAACCGTATCTTGTTCTTGGACATATAAGATTGTTGAAGCAGGAAAATTTGCTGTTACTAAGGTTAAGATTGTTGGTGCTCCTAGTAAGTTAATGGCAGGAAAATCAGTATATTTGGATACTGTTGTAAAACCTTCGAATGCTACAAATAAAGATGTTAATTGGAAGGTAAACAACAAAAAATATGCTTCAATCAACAAGTATGGTAAATTAACAGCGAAAAAAGCAGGAATTGGAAAAACAGTTGTTGTTACAGTAAAATCTGTACAAAATCCAAAAATTATTGCAAAAGTTAAGATTAAAATTGTTTCTAACAAAAAATCTAAAAAAACAACAAAGAAAAAATAAAAAAACATGACAAAAGGCGGTATTTCTTTCGGAAATACCGTCTTTTTCTTGCACAAAAAAGTAGAGAATGCTAAAATAAAAGGGTGTTGTGTACAAAATGATACAAGGGATTGCAAAATTAGAAATTCAGGTATTATATGTGTGCAAATGCCAAAGAAAGATTAAGTGTAAGGGAGAATACTTATGGATATTGCAAAACAACTAAAAGAAGAGCTTGGGATTGAATTATGGCAGGTTGAAGCTGTTATAACATTGATTGATGAGGGAAATACCATTCCGTTTATTGCCCGTTATCGTAAGGAAAAACACGGTTCCTTGGATGATGAGCAGCTTCGTAATTTAAGTGAAAGACTTACCTATCTTCGTAACTTAGAGGATAAGAAAAATCAGGTAATTGCCAGTATTGAAGAACAGGGAAAATTAACAGAAGAATTAAAGGCGCAGATTTTAGCTGCAACTACCCAGGTATTGGTAGACGATTTATATCGCCCTTACAGACCGAAGAGAAGAACAAGAGCAACCGTTGCGAAAGAAAAAGGTTTGGAAGGTTTGGCAAATATCATTTCTCTTCAGATGACTACAGAGCCAATTGAAAAAGAGGCAGAGGCATATTTGTCTGAAGAAAAAGAAGTAGCTACCGTGGAAGATGCTATTCAGGGGGCTATGGACATTATTGCAGAAAGTATTTCCGATGAAGCGGATTATCGAACAAAAATCCGTGAAGTTACAGTGAAAGAAGGTATGATTACTTCTGCTGCCAAGGATGAAAATGTGCAGTCGGTATATGAAATGTATTATGCCTTTGAAGAGAAGATCAGTAAGATTGCAGGACATAGAGTATTAGCCCTTAATCGTGGAGAAAAGGAAAAGATATTAACGGTTAAGATTGTTGCTCCAGAAGAGGAGATTATCCGTTATTTAGAGAAAAAAGTAATTACAAAAGATAATCCAAACACGACACAGATTCTTAAAGATACTATAGCTGACAGTTATTCTCGACTTATTGCACCTGCAATTGAAAGAGAAATTCGTAATGACCTTACGGAAAAGGCGGAAGACGGTGCTATTAAAGTATTTGGTAAGAATCTTGAGCAGCTTTTGATGCAGCCACCGATTGTAGGAAAAGTAGTTCTTGGATGGGATCCGGCATTTAGAACCGGTTGTAAATTGGCTGTTGTAGATGCTACCGGAAAAGTTTTAGATACTACGGTTGTTTATCCGACAGAACCTCAAAACAAAATTGAAGCTACGAAAAAGACAGTTTCAGCCCTTATTGATAAATATGATATTTCTTTGATTTCCGTAGGAAACGGTACTGCTTCTCGTGAATCAGAGCAGATTATCGTAGATATGTTAAAGGAAATCCGCAAACCGGTTCAGTACGTTATTGTAAATGAGGCCGGTGCTTCTGTGTACTCTGCAAGTAAACTTGCTACCGAAGAATTTCCAAACTTTGATGTAGGACAAAGAAGTGCCACATCCATTGCAAGACGTTTGCAGGATCCGCTTGCTGAGCTTGTAAAAATAGATCCAAAATCCATCGGTGTTGGTCAGTATCAGCATGATATGAACCAGAAAAAACTTGGAGAAGCCCTGAGTGGTGTAGTAGAAGGATGCGTAAATAAAGTAGGTGTGGATGTAAATACGGCATCTGTTGCTTTGTTGGAATATGTGTCTGGTATTAGCAAAGCCATTGCAAAAAATATTGTAACTTACCGTGAGGAAAATGGTCGTTTTACAAACCGTAAGCAGTTGTTGAAGGTTGCAAAACTTGGACCAAAGGCATTTGAGCAGTGTGCCGGATTTATGCGTATCAGCGACGGCGACAATCCTTTGGATGGTACCAGTGTGCATCCTGAGTCTTACGAAGCAACAGAAAAGCTTTTAGATAAGATTGGTATGAAAAAAGATGATATCAAGGGTGGAGTGACAGGTCTTGGTCTTTTAGTCCGCGATAAGAAAAAGATGGCAGCAGACCTTGAAATTGGTGAAGAAACTTTGCTTGATATCATGAAAGAATTGGAAAAACCAGGACGAGATCCTCGTGATGAGATGCCAAAACCAATTCTTCGTACCGATGTGCTTGATATGAAGGATTTACAGCCAGGTATGATTTTAAAGGGAACCGTAAGAAATGTAATCGACTTTGGTGCCTTTGTAGATATCGGAGTGCATCAGGACGGATTGGTTCACATTTCACAGCTTGCTGACAAGTTTGTTAAGCATCCATTAGATGTAGTAAGTGTTGGTGATATTGTGGAAGTTCAGGTTATGAGCGTAGATTTGCAGAAAAAGAGAATTCAGCTTACTATGAAAATTCAGTAATAAGCATTGGTTGAACGAAATATAATAAAAGACTCAGAATGCATTTTCAAATGTGTTCTGAGTCTTTTGGGTTTCCTGGAAAAATGTGTCGCAATACAACGGTTGCTCTAGAGTTTTGCAAGAAAAATTATTTGTTCCTAATATCTATTTATGCTCTTCATGCACCAGCTCGGCAATATAGATATTGCTGTCCTTTAGAGGAATGTTCTGTGTGCCAATCTTTACTCTTGATTTTGTTGGAAAGTTGTCTTCTATTTGTGTGAAAATAGCAGTTCTTCCATCTGACAATCGAACATTTTTTCCAACGAGTTTTGGAAGAAAACCTTTCCAAAATCTTGTGAGACATGTGCTGTCATATAAAAAATCAGTTTTTTCTAATTGACCGATGCAGTAAAATGGATCGTATGATTTTCTCTCCACATTAAAGTTTGCGTAAGTGTCAGCAATGGCAATAATTTTAGCCATAAGACAGATACTTTCTTCTTTCAGATTGAGTGGGAATCCTGTTCCGTCGCAGGTTTCATGATGTTGTAGCACAGCCTGACTGATTTCGCTAGGTAAATCAGTATGTCTTAAATAAGCATTTCCGTTTACTACGTGATTTCTGTATTGTTTTGCTGCACGTCCAATGAGTTTTATTTCACTATCTTTTAACTCCGGAGAACCTACCACATATTTACCAATATCGTGAAGTAAACCGGCAACTGCCATAGTTTCAAGTTCTGTTTCTACTAAAGAACGCTTGGCAGGTGTAGAGTGTGGAACGTCGTAGTATTGTTCCATGATATAAACTGACAAATAGCATACCTGAACGGAATGCAGATAAAAATCAATGGCTGTATCACTCATATCAAGTATCCATTTCATTAGTTTTCCGTCAGAGTCGGCAGTTGAAATTATTTCCGAAATTTTTGATGCTCTTTTTTCGATTGTTTTATAATCTGCAAGAATCATATAAGGATGCTGTTTACTACATAGCGTTAAATCCTCAGTCAAGTATGATTGAAGTGAGTTTCTTAATGCTTCTCGTTCCTCTTCCGGAATTGTAGGTGGTTTGTAAAATAATGATTTTTCTTGCATGCGCTGTCACCCTTTCTGAGTATTTTTTTCTGTTCGATCCGCTGGATGTGCGAGCAGTCACACATTCATGCATTAATTTGCTGCTCGTCTATTTATTAATAATATCGGCAGAAATCTTTTTCTTGACAAGAACATTTTTTTGGTTTATTCTAGGAAAAGATAAACCGATGATTGAGAAGAGTAGCAAGGAGTAATCGAAATCCAGAGAGTTACAGATAGTGAGATTGTAGCAGAACGGCTTTTTGTGAATGGGCTCATAAGGGCGGAAAGAACGGCAGATGCTTAGTAATGTCCGACGCAGCTTCAGCGTTAGAGGAAGGACGTGTTATGATGCACGGTAGAGAGCATGTATATTACATGAATATAGGTGGTACCGCAGAGGTTGATATTTTATCGCCCTTGTCCTAGTTTGGTGATTGGACAGGGCGTTTTTTGATTCAGGAGGTAGAAAATATGTCAAAAGGAAGATTTGGAATCCATGGTGGACAGTACATTCCGGAAACACTCATGAATGCAATGTTAGAGTTAGAGGAAGCGTACAACAAGTATAAAAATGATCCGGACTTTATCCGTGAAGTTGAGACAATGTTCAATGAATATGCGGGACGTCCAAGCAGATTGTACTACGCAGAGCGCATGACAAAAGATTTGGGTGGCGCAAAGATTTATTTGAAAAGAGAAGATTTAAATCATACAGGTGCTCATAAGATTAACAACGTAATCGGTCAGATGGTTCTTGCAAAACGTATGGGTAAGACTCGTGTCATTGCTGAGACCGGTGCAGGACAGCATGGAGTTGCTACTGCTACTGTTGCAGCCATGATGGGGATGGAATGTGAAATCTTTATGGGAAAAGAAGACTGTGAAAGACAGGCTCTTAACGTATATCGTATGCGTTTGTTAGGGGCAAAGGTTCATCCGGTAGAAGAAGGAACAGCCACATTAAAAGATGCGGTATCAGAAACCTTCCGTGAGTGGACTTCAAGAATTGCAGATACACATTATGTACTTGGTTCAGTTATGGGACCTGCTCCATTCCCTGAAATTGTTCGTGATTTCCAGGCTGTAATCAGTAGAGAAATCAAAGAACAGATGATGGAGAAAGAAGGAAGACTTCCGGATGCAGTAGTAGCTTGTGTTGGTGGTGGATCAAATGCCATCGGTGCATTCTATCATTTTATCGAAGATAAGAGTGTTCGTCTTATTGGTTGTGAGGCAGCAGGTCGTGGTATCGATACTTACGAGACTGCAGCTACATTAAACACTGGAAAGCTTGGTATTTTCCATGGTATGAAATCATATTTCTGCCAGGATGAATATGGACAGATTGCTCCTGTATATTCTATTTCCGCAGGACTTGACTATCCGGGTATCGGACCGGAACATGCATATCTTCACGATATTGGAAGAGCTGAGTATGTGGCTGTTACTGATGATGAAGCTGTGGAAGCATTTGAATATCTTTCAAGAATTGAAGGTATCATTCCTGCAATCGAAAGCGCTCATGCAGTTGCACATGCAATGAAACTTGCAAAGACAATGAGCAAAGATGAAATTATGGTAATTAACATTTCAGGACGTGGTGACAAGGATTGTGCAGCAATCGCTCGCTACAGAGGGGAGGATTTATATGAGTAATATTAAGAAAGCATTTGATCACGGAAAAGCATTTATTCCATTTATCACATGTGGAGATCCTACATTAGATTTGACAAAGAAAGCAGTAATCGAGATGGAAAAAGCAGGGGCTGACTTAATCGAACTTGGAATTCCTTTCTCAGATCCTACCGCAGAAGGTCCTGTAATCCAGGAAGCAAATATTCGTGCATTGAAAAATAAAGTAACAACGGATCACGTATTTGACATGGTTCGTGAACTTAGACAGACGGTAAAAATTCCTTTGGTTTTCATGACATATGCCAACGTAATTTTCTCATACGGTGCAGAGCGTTTTATGAAAACATGTCAGGAAATCGGAATTGACGGTGTGATTCTTCCTGATATTCCATTTGAAGAAAAAGAAGAATTTGACGGTGTTTGTAAGCAGTACGGCGTAGATTTGGTATCAATGATTGCCCCTACTTCAGAAGAGCGTATTGGTATGATTGCCAAAGAGGCAAATGGTTTTGTATACTGCGTTTCTTCTCTTGGTGTTACCGGAGTTCGTTCTAACATTACAACAGATATTGGAGCAATGGTGAAAAAAGTTAAGGAAGTAAATGATATTCCTTGCGCTGTAGGATTTGGTATTTCTACACCGGAGCAGGCTGAAAAAATGGGTGCCCAGGCAGATGGAGTAATCGTTGGTTCTGCAATCGTAAAGATTTGTGCCCAGTACGGTGAAGAGGCAGTTCCTCATCTTTCAAAATACGTAAAAGAAATGAAAGAAGCTGTTTCAAAAAATAACTAGCATTTTGAATGATAAGTTTCTGATATTGTGCGATGGCTGTGTCCATTGATGATAACGCAGGATTAGGAATAATTATCATGTGAATATATCAATAAAAATGAAATCCAGAGATTGTTTATGCCTTCAAAAGTTAGACAGATCATCTAACGATTGAGTGGCGATGCATCTCTGGGTTTCTTTTTGTCACTTTTTTCTATTATGTTCTGATAGCAAAAAAACCGATATTTTCTATGTTAAAGAAATTTGCGTTGCAAATGGTTTCAATAAAAGTGAATTAAAAAATTGAATGGAATGTTTGCTTGAAATTTTTGTATAAAAAAGACTTCGAGAGAACATTGGAATGGTTTAGGGGAAGTGAAAAAATGGGGACAAAAAAGGGGAAAATCATATATTTACTAATTATATGTATGGTGTTTTGTCTGATGCCAACGGATTTTGCTAAAGGGGCAAAAAAAGTGAAACTTAGTAAAACAAAGATTACTATGACGGTTGGAAATACGGCAAAACTTTCGGTAAAAAACTACGGTAAAAAAGTTGTTTGGAAAAGTTCTTCTTCTGGAAAAGTAAAGGTAGTTTCCAGTGGAAAGACCAGTGCAAAATTGTATGCAAAGAAATCCGGAAGTGTAAAAATCACAGCCAAATGTGGAAAAAAGACATTATCCTGCAAAGTGATTGTGAATAAAAAGAAAAATAATGGTACGGCAACACCTAAAATTACAAAAAGTCCTACACCGGCACCAACCGATTACATTTCTGACGAGATAAAATATGTTGCGGATCAGAAACTTAGTTGGGTGGAGAGTGAAAAAAGCTACTTGCTTCAATTTTCTATTAAATTGTCGGACCATAAAACAAGAGCGGTTTACGACGGAAATGTGGAGATTAGTATAGTAAATGATGCAAAACAGATATTGTATAGTGAAACCATATATTTTAAAACAGGAAATTTTGATAAGTATATTGAAGATGAAGATGGTTATGGATATTTATGTAGTATCTGGATTCTGAAAAGTAACATAGAGAAAGGGAAGATTGCAACTGGTGAGTTTCAGTATTCAATTAATTTAAATGATGGTACATGGTTTTCTACAAGAACATTTCCTATGGATTCTTTGGAACTGGACACTACACCTACCATAAAACCAACACCAACATTGACGCCAAAACCAACACCTACCATAAAACCAACACCAACATTGACGCCGAAACCTACTCGTGCGGCAATGCCAAGTATACGACCTGTGGATAAAACCGGTAACAGAGACCAGAATTTGAAAGTAAACGTAAATAAACTGATTGAGCGTCTCAAAATGGAAGGAAAAAGACAGGATACGTGTTATTATTACGAGAGGACAACCATAGATGGATATCGCTATGTGATTTCTTGTAATACGGAAGCTGAGTGTTTGCAATATTATGCGGAAAGTGGTGAGATTAAGGAATACATTTCTCTTGAAAATGCACCAACAGAAAGCGATATTACTTCCATTCATTATGAAAAAAATAACACGTCAAACCGTCAAAAAGGAGAAGGATGGGGCGCGGAACAGACGTCAATGCTACGTGGAGATGATATGATTTCTTTAAATACATGTGGAGGCGTGGAGTATAGTACATTTGCAACGGATTGTCGCAGCTTTTTGATGGAAAGTTACGTGCAATGGAATGATATGCTTTGGGATTTTGGAGTGACATTGCAGGATGTAGGATTTGATAATTGGGGATGCGTGAGAGCTGAAAATGTAATGACCTCATTTTCAAAAGAAGACCAGACAAAGGTCTTGAACCTCTTTTTTAGTCGTTTGAAAAACCGTTGGCTTATGGGATACAAGTTGGAATACGTTGTTTCACGAAGTATGAAATATGAGGAAGATGAGTATGGAAATATACTATCTTTGGAAAATGTGGGAGAAGAGACTTCCTTGACGTTGAAAACATATTCTTTTAAGAATGTGAACAATTATGTAAATCTTCAGTGGACAACAGTTACACCGTCAATTTGTTTTATTGACATTTCGTGGGAGGGATATGAGTATTCCTTGTATTTGTTGATGAATACGTGCACTGGAAGGGAAAGACCGGAAATTTACGGAAAAGGGACGGCACCGCAGTTGACGGATGCACAAAAAACAGAGATTTATCGAATGATTTACACCAGTTTGTATGGATTGCAAAAGCATTTACAGTGCTTTGGATTGAATTTGCGTGGGTTAGGATTTGAAAAATATGAGGTGGAAAGCTACGATACATGGAAAAATATCCGTTTATCGCCATCTCCAGGCGTTGAGCCGACAGCAACCGTAGAACCGACAGGATCACCAAAAACATCAAATACACCGGAACCAACTGTAACACCACAGCCGGTATCCGGTTCCGGAATAAATGGTAGTTGAGATTATTTTTCGTGGGATGATAAATACATACTAAAAGAATGATTCTATTTCCGCAGGTTTATCTACAATGCAGGTGGCACCGTGGGATGCTAAAAATGCTTTATCACGGAAGCCCCAGGATACGGCGATACAATCCATATTGGAATTTTTGGCAGTAGCTAAATCAACCTCGGAATCCCCGATATAAACACTATCTTTTGAAGAAATAGAAAGCTTTTCCAAGACTTCATTTACAGAGTCTGGGGAGGGCTTTCTTTTATTTTCTGGTTTTTGACCGATTTCGTAATCGAAAAGATTAGGGAAAAAGATATCACAAAGTTTATGAACTGCAATATCCGCTTTGTTTGATACAACGGCAGTTTTTCCACCGGATGCTTTGATTTTTCGTATGGTTTCTACGACTCCGTCGTAAGGAGCCGTTTTAATCTTACAATGGGATGGGTAATAGTTTTCGAAATAGTCAAAAACGGTTTCAATCTGTTGACTGGTAGCTTCATTTGGAACTGCCTGTTCAATGGTTCTGTGAATACCATTTCCTACAAAGGTGCGAACTTCTTCTAAAGTTCTTGGGGGAAAGTTGCAGACTGCTAAAGAGACATTTAAACTGTCCCGAAGGTCTTCTAATGTATTTAGTATGGTTCCGTCCATATCGAAAATTGCTAATTTATATTTCATAATAGAAATCCTTTCTTGACTTAAATATATTATGATGCCTGAGAAACAGGTATTTTTATGCTGTTAGCGGTAGGTATCGAACAGTTACAAAATATTATGTTTAACAGTATAGCACAGCTAATGAATATGGTAAACCCATAGGTTAGTCTTCTGCCGCCTTTCGCTTGCAATGAAACTTTTTTATGGTGTATAATTCATAATGAGAATAATTTTTATGTAATAGGAAATTGCGATGCAATTTCCTATTACATAAAAAACGCTCCGCGAGGATGCGCAGACCGCGGAGATGGAGTTA
>CADBNB010000071.1 GCA_902795895.1 uncultured Lachnospiraceae bacterium
CACACCGTGTACGCACTGCGGGAATGTCGTTATCCAAGAAAAATCTATCTCGAAATTCTTGTATAAAAAGACTCCGAGAGAACATTATCTACAAAAGGAGGAGACATATGAGTGAAGTAGAATTAAATTGTGGACATGACATGAAAGTATTAGTTGTAGATGATAATGAAGTAAATGCAATGGTTGTTTCCAGTATGCTTGAATTATACGATATGAAGGTGACGGAAGTGTATTCCGGAAAAGACGCAATTGACAAGGCAAAAAATGATGATTACGATATTATTTTTATGGATTATCTCATGCCTGAAATGAATGGTATTGAAGCAACGGAAGAAATCAGAAAGCTTGCAAAAGTGAAACGCCCGTTGATTGTTGTTCTTTCTGCAGACAGTACGCAGGAATTAAAGAAAAAATTTGAAAAATCAGGTGTGGATGATGTAATTGCAAAGCCGTTGGAAGCCGAAAAATTAAATGATATTTTAACCAAATGGGGAAAGATTGAACAAATTTCCCAACACGAAAATGCAACAAATGAAGAAATTGATGTAGTGTCTTTGTTTTCTCATGTAGTTGGCTTGGATGTAGAGAAAGGACTCAGCCATACGGCAAACTCGGCAGACAATTATATAAAAGTAATTGAAGTGGCGATACAGAATATTGAAGAGCAAAGAAGACAGCTTCAGTTGTATCGATTGTCGCAGGTGCAGCCGTCGTCTATGAAACTGTCCTTCCATAGTTTGAAAGGTATCTTTTTGAACTTGGGAGCACATCATCTTTCGGAACAGTCACAAAATCTGGAATTAGCATGTGTTAATCTGGATTTGGAACTGTTAGGAGAACGGTTAGAACAGTATTTGTCACTGCTTGATGATATGATTGACGGACTAAAGAAAGGTATGTCAAAGTACGATCATAATTATTCCTTTGGAGAAGAAAAATATGAACCATTACCACAGGAAGAGTATGATTATATTTTTCAAGTTGTGGTAGAGGGTCTAAAAAGATATGAATACAATGAATTAAGAGAAGGACTTAAAAAACTCATAAATGCCTCACAAGGGGAACAGCGGGAACACTGGATGGAGGTGGCAAAATTAGTTCAGGTATTCAAATATGAAGAAGCGTTAAAGCTTATTGATGTAAAAGAGTAAGGAATTTCAAAAAGTATTTTCATAAAGGGGTATGAAAATACTTATAAGAGTTTTGCAAGCAAAACTCTTTGTTATATAGGAGTAAGGGGTTTTACCAAGGAGGGGTAGTATGTTAAATGAATTTAAATCATTTCTCAAAAAGGAACTAGGGGTGAGCAAATACCGCAGCTATTTTGAAGAATATCAGAAAATGGATCGCATGCAAAAAAAGGGCGGAGAGAAGATAAAACTTCAAAGCGTGTATGACGAAATTTATGCAGATTTAAGAGCAAGGGAAGAAGAATTACTCTTAGAAAAGCAGAAAAGACTTCGTGAAGCTATGATAAGTGTATTCCAAATTTGCAGACATTATACACTTGTCGTAATTACCTATATTTTAGCTGCACTAACCATTGTATTTTTTGGACCAAATGTTGCAATTGATTTCTTTAGTGTAATTACATTGAGTATCGTTTTTTTAGTTAAGACATACCAGTTTGTGGTGAATAAGTATTCGTATCTGGATGCTTATATCGTTATTGCATACAAAGCAGCTTTGGAAAAGTGCCTGAGTGAACGATAGGGAGTACGTATAAGCATGAAAGGGATGACAGAATGATTACAATCAGTTTATGCATGATAGTGAAAAACGAAGAGAGAGTGCTGGCTAGATGCCTGGACTCTCTAATTGGATTAATGGATGAAATCATCATTGTAGATACCGGTTCTACTGACAAAACAAAAGAAATTGCAAAAAAATATACGGATAAAGTGTATGATTTTGCATGGGTAGACGACTTTTCGGCGGCGAGAAACTTTTCATTTTCTAAGGCAACTATGGATTACATTTATGTTGCAGATGCAGATGAGGTGTTAGATGAGGAAAACCGTGCAGAGTTCCAAAAATTAAAAGAAGCCATGCTTCCGGAAGTTGAAATCGTGCAGATGTATTATGCCAATCAGAAAAGTTTTAATACGGTTTACAATTTTGATAAAGAGTATCGTCCAAAACTCTATAAAAGACTACGAAATTTTTTGTGGGTAGATCCTATACACGAAAGTGTAAATTTAGAGCCGATTGTATTTGACAGCGATATTGTCATCAATCATATGCCGGAAAGTAACCATGCCAAGAGAGATTTAAGTGTGTTTGAAAAAATGGTGGCAAAGGGGCAGAGATTGTCAAAGAAAATGCACAATCTTTACGCAAGAGAATTGATGATTGCCGGAACAGAGGAAGAAATGCAAAGGGCAGAAGAATGTTTTTTGCAGACCATGAGTGATACGGATAGGGATATGGATGAGATAAAAGAGGCAGCAGTAGTGCTTTCGCATATTTATCGTATCAAACAAAATACGGAAATGTTTTTTAAATATGTCATGAAAGATATTGTGACAGAGCCTTCCAGTGAAGCCTGTTATGAACTTGGAGAGTTCTATTTGGAAAGAGGAGATTTTACGGAAGCATCAAACTGGTATCAGAATGCCATGGAAGGTGCATATCCGATTTTAAATATTAAGTATGGAGATGAATTGCCGAAAAAGGCACTTGTTTCCTGCTATGAAAAAATTGTGGAACAGTTAAGAAAAGTGGGAGATTATGATGGTGCAAAGCAATATGAAGATGCAATTCAGTCACTTTTAGAAGAGTGAGAAAAAAGAATGACGAGTAACACTATAAGCCGAGTTCTGTATTAGATGATCATCTATCTGGTCCTGATGTTACCACCAGGCTCAAGCGACCTACCCGAAAGCGTGACGGGCCACCACATAGCTTTTCTATTCGGTCTTGCTTCGGATGGGGTTTACATAGCCGTATTTGTTACCAAATACGCGGGGAGCTCTTACCTCGCCTTTCCACCCTTACACATAAATGTGCGGTTTATTTCTGTTGCACTAGCCTTGGAGTCGCCTCCACCGGACGTTATCCGGCATCCTGCCCTATGAAGCTCGGACTTTCCTCACCTAAAGCCTTTCGGCATTAATAGGCGCGATCATCTGTGCTACTCG
Organism: uncultured Lachnospiraceae bacterium; assembly: GCA_902795895.1. GTDB lineage: Bacteria > Bacillota > Clostridia > Lachnospirales > Lachnospiraceae > CAG-411. The sequence continues at coordinate 3,141 of CADBNB010000071.1, forward strand.
TCAAACATTAAAATAGTAACACGTTCCAAACAAAAAGTAAACCCTCATGTTAGTCTTGTTTTAAGAACTGTCAAATAAAAGTGGGTTTGATGAAATGGGGATTCTTAATCTTCTTAAAATTTAGGGATTTGCTAATGCATTTAAGGTGTCAATTGTTTTTTTGGAGTCTTGTTATACAAGATTTTTGAGAGAACATTATTAAAGATAGGAGTTATTTGTTATGAAATTTATAGACAGACAGGGAAACATTACAGAGAAAACAACAATTACAGACAAGATTTGTCCATTATTGTATGAAAATCCATTGGGAAGAATGGTTGTAAAAACATTTTGTAAACCGGCATTTTCAAGAATGATGGGAGCAGTTTTAGATAGTCGTTTATCTGTTATATTGACGATTCCTTATAAGCATTTTTGTGATATTGACTTAAAGCAATGTAAACCAAAGTTTTATTCTTCCTTTAATGAATTTTTTACGAGAGAATTGAAAGAAGAACTAAGACCGGTCGATGGGGAAATTGCAAGTCTCATTTCTCCGGCAGATGGAAAATTATCCGTGTTTGAAATAGATAAACAGTTAGAAATCGAAGTGAAACAGTCAAAATATTCTGTGGCACAGCTATTAAAAAGCGAAACACTTGCAAAACAGTATGAGGGTGGATATGTGGTAGTAGTCCGACTGACATCAGAGGATAATCATCATTATTGTTATGTGGCTGACGGATTAAAAGGGAAAAATCATTTTATTGATGGTGCTTTGCACATTTTACATCCACACACCGCAAAATTAAGCAGTATGTTAAAAGAAAATGCCAGAGAGTTTTGCAGAATTCGTACGACTCATTTTGGAGAATTGATTCAGATGGAAGTTGGTGCTATGATAGTAGGGTGTGTCTGCAACAAAGACCAGTCAGTATGTCAGGTGGAAAAAGGAGCGGAAAAAGGATATTTTTCTTACGGTGGTTCTACGGTGATACTTTTGTTACAAAAAGACATGGTTACTATGGATGCAGATTTATTGGCAAATACACAAAATGGAATAGAAACTTTGATAAAGCGTGGGGAGAGAATTGGTTATGCAGGAAAACATGCAGATGCCACAAAATTTTTCTCTGTGAATAATTAGTACACAGAAGGATAATTTTATGGATGACGCAATTTTTCATGGAAAGACGTGGGGAAGGTTTTGGGAGAATTTTGCGGTGGCATGTAATGAAATAATCGTTTAGAGCGTTTAACCTAATTTTGAAAGAACATAAAAAAGAAAAGAAGGAAAAAAGTTGAAAACAGTACAAGATTTAAAACGAAAATTAAAAGAAATAGATCATAAAAGCTATTCCCTTTATAAGGAATTAAAAGGCGCATACGTCTTTGATGGCTTTGTGTTAATGATAGATAAAGTGCAGGGAGATCCTTTTGCTTCTCCTTCCAGAGTGCGGGTAGTCTTATCAGAACAGGAACATGGATTTCAAAAGAAAATCCGTGAAACCGCTTGGACGCAAAGAAGTCTGGAAGATACTATTCTTCGGACATGGAACCGTGTTATGGCAGGAAAACAGCAAAAATCAGGTTCCGGAAACAGCGGAAAAATTGGAGTGTGTCCTTGCGGACAGGAAATATTAAAAAGACATGCGGTAGAGTTTACGAAAGAAAATACTTTAGAAGGAAGTTTTCTTGTGGGATTTCCTGCAAAAGGAAGAAGCATACTGGCAGGAGAACTGGAAAAAGTATTGTGCGAAATGGTGCCGGATATGGTTACGAAAGTCTTTCAGGCAAAAAGTTATGATGCAAGCAAATTGGAAGAACAGTACAAAAAGGCAAACCAGAGGAAAAAACTTCGGGATGCATTGACAGAGAACCACTTGGTAGGATTTATTGAAAATGGTGCCATTTTACCAAGAGAAAGTGGGGTATCACAAAGACCGTTAAAAGATGCTATTCCGTTTGAGTCACCAAAAACTTTGGAAGTCAGTATTGATGTGGGAGATGGAGTGACATTAAAAGGAATGGGAATTCCTGAGGGAATTACTGTAATCGTGGGAGGCGGATACCACGGAAAGTCTACTCTTTTGGAAGCAATACAGTTAGGTGTTTACGATCATATTTTGGGAGACGGTAGAGAATTTGTTGTGACGAAAGAGGACGCCGTGAAAGTCAGGGCAGAGGATGGCAGAAATATTTGTGGTACAGATATTCAGATGTTTATCAATCATTTGCCAAACAATAAAGATACAAAGCATTTTTACAGTGAAAATGCCAGTGGAAGTACATCCCAGGCTTCAAATACCGTAGAGGCGATGGAGGCAGGAACTTCGGTGTTACTTATCGATGAAGATACCTCAGCCACTAACTTTATGGTGCGGGATGGATTGATGGAAAAAATCGTACCAAAGGGAATGGAACCCATTACGCCGTTTATCAGTTGGATACGGGCTTTGTACGAAGAAAAGGGAATATCCACAGTGATTGTTGTGGGAAGTTCTGCCGCATATTTGGAAGTTGCGGATGTAATTTTACAACTTGACAATTATAAAGTGAAGGATATCACAAAAGAAGCTAAGGCTATATTAAGTCAGCATGAAGCTACCTGTTTGCAGCAGGAGAAGAATATTCCTCAAATTGATTTTAACCGTATACCTGAAAAAATAGATATGTCTTACAAAGGCCGGGACATGAAAGTGAAAACCACAGGAACAGATACGATTATGTTAAACCACGAAGTGATTGATGTACGCTATTTGGAACAGATGGTTGACTGGGGACAGACTACAGGTGTAGCATATATATTGAAATATTTATTGGAGAAAAAAGTGGATCATAAGCAAACCATGAAGGAATTGGTAGATGATATATATTTTCAGATAGAAAAGCAGGGATTTTCCTGTGTGATTCCTGGTGGGTATTCCGCAGGGTTTCCTGTATTACCTAGGAAAATGGAAGTTCTGGCAGCGTGGAACCGCTTTCGGAAGCTAAAACTAAAAAGGGTAAAGTAAAGCCACATGTCAATTTACTGACAACACCATTAATAAAAGTGGGTTTATTTGTTTGGAAAATGATTTGTGAGAAATTTTTGCTGATTTGATTTGTTAGGAGATGTAAGTATGTATGACGCAAAATCGTTGAGGGCAGAAGATTTTATTAATCATCAGGAGATTTTGGATACATTAGCGTATGCAGATGAAAATAAAAATAATATTGCTTTGATTGATGAGATTATTGAAAAAGCAAAAGAAAGAAAAGGATTGACCCACAGGGAGGCATCTGTTTTACTTGCCTGTGAAAATCAGGAGAAAATAGAAGAAATCTATGATTTAGCTGAACAGATTAAGAAAGATTTTTACGGAAATCGAATTGTGATGTTTGCTCCTTTATATCTGTCAAATTATTGTATCAATCAATGCGTGTATTGTCCGTATCATGCACAAAATCGTGACATGGCAAGAAAAAAACTGACACAAAAAGAAGTGGAGCAGGAAGTGATTGCCCTTCAAAACATGGGACATAAGAGATTGGCAATTGAGGCTGGGGAAGATCCAATCAACAATCCAATCGAATACATATTAGACTGTATCCATACGATTTATCAGATTAAACATAAAAACGGTGCTATTAGAAGAGTCAATGTAAACATTGCTGCAACCACCATTGAAAACTATCGAAAACTGGCAGATGCTGGCATTGGAACTTACATTTTATTTCAGGAAACTTATCATAAAGAAAGTTATGAAAAATTACATCCGGCAGGACCAAAACACGATTATGCTTACCATACGGAGGCTATGGACCGCGCCATGGAAGGTGGAATTGATGATGTAGGTCTTGGTGTTTTATTTGGATTAGACAAATATCGCTATGAATTTGCAGGATTACTCATGCATGCAGAACATTTAGAAGCGGTGCATGGTGTAGGACCTCACACCATTTCCGTGCCAAGAATTAAGCGTGCTGCGGATATTGATCCTACCCAGTTTGACAATGGTATAAGCGATGAAATATTTTGTAAAATCGCTGCATGTATACGTGTAGCAGTACCATATACGGGAATGATTATTTCCACAAGAGAATCTGCCGAGCTTAGAGAAAAAATCATCCGACTTGGTGTTTCACAGATTTCAGGAGGCTCAAGAACCAGTGTTGGCGGTTATCAGGAGGAAGAAAGACCACATGATACGGAACAGTTTGAAGTATCGGATGAAAGAACTTTAGACGAGGTAGTGAACTGGCTTATGTCAGCAGGATACATTCCAAGTTTTTGCACAGCGTGTTATCGGGAGGGAAGAACTGGAGACAGGTTTATGTCACTTTGTAAATCCGGTCAGATACTAAATTGTTGTCATCCCAATGCCCTTATGACACTAAAAGAATATCTGATTGATTATGCATCAGAAGATACAAGGAAAATTGGAGAAAAGTTGATTGAAAAAGAATTGGAGAAAATTACAAATCCGAAAGTGAAAAAAACAGCAAAAGATTATATTGCCCAAATGGAAAATGGTGAGAGGGATTTTAGATTTTAGAACATATCTACGAAAATATAAAAAAATGTAGCTTTTTAGATTACCGATTTGTATTACTAGTGAAGGAGATAAGAATGAGTTGTATAGACGTTGAATTGGAGCAGAGATTCAATCAGGCAATACAAAAATATGGTGACATGGTTTACCGAATTGCTATGAATCAGATGAAAAACAAAGAAGATGCAGATGATGTTTTTCAGGAAGTTTTCATAAAGTGGATGAAACATAGAGATAAATTTGAGACGGAAGAATATGAAAAAGCGTGGCTCATCAGAGTTACGATTAACCAATGTAAAAGTCTTCATCTAAGTTCGTGGAATCAAAAAACCACCGGAATAAGCGAAGAAATGGAAAATAGTCTCGGATATGAGCAAGAAATGGAAGAAGAGGATGAGATTAGTTCCGTGCTTAAAAAGTTGCCGGATAAGTACGCCAGTGTAATTCATTTGTTTTATTATGAAGAAATGTCAATTGCAGAAATTGCAAAGGTGTTAAATCAAAGGGAATCGACCATACGAACCCAATTAACTCGTGCAAGAAAGAAGTTGAAAAGTATTTTGAAAGGAGTTGAATTATAATGTTTAAAGAGGATTATAAAAAACATTTTGATGATATACATCCTAGTTCTGAACTGATTGAAAGAACAAAACGACTTGCTATGGAACAAATGAATGAAGAAGATACTGAAGATGTTGACAAATTAGAAGATGATTTTTTTATTTCTGACAGAAAAATTCGATGGTATCAGATTGGAGGCGCCGTTGCAGCAGTACTTACCTTTTCTGTGATGGGAGCCTGGATTGGAAATGTATTACATTCTGGAAATACACAAAAGGTTGATTTCGCATCTAATTATACAACTCCGTTTTTGCAAGAGGAGGAAACGTTATCTCCTGTTTCAAGTGAAAGTGGAGAGAAGAACAAAGACACAAACAAAAAGAGTACTGATAAAACTCATAATGGTTCATCGGAAGCAAAC
>CADBNB010000072.1 GCA_902795895.1 uncultured Lachnospiraceae bacterium
ATGAATATGAATTTGTGATTTATGGATATTGTGCAAGATGATTAAAATACATGTAGTTTGATGGTGATAATTAATAATAACAACGTGGGAAAAATTGGCAAAACTGACGAAAATTGTTTAATAGGTATAAAAATACTTACATTTTTTGTGAAAATTTGATATAATGTGACTGTACGTTGTATCCGAGGTTTTTCGATTTTAATAAGGGAGATGAGAATGTGTTTGCCATTGGAGAAGCAAAAGCAATTGTGAGCAACTCAAAAGTTGCAATGCCAAGTGAATATCATCTGAAAAGCAAAACTCTGTACGGTGTTTGGGTAGGTGACACTGTTTTGTATATTTCAGATGAAAAACAGCCCCTTAAATCGAAATCAAGAGATGGAATGATTTTTGAACCTGTGATTGATGCAAACAATCGTTTGACGGTTTCTTCAAAGCTTGATAATTATCAGGCAAAGATTACCGGACGTATTTCTACGATTGAGGTTGTGTTTAAGGCATAGGATTTGAGGATTCAACGACACACGATTACTCAGTGATCGTGCACAAAATCTGTAGATTTTGTAATACTTATCAACAAATATAAAAGAAAGGATGTCAGTAATGTTCGAAAAAGGTCAATACGTGAATTATGGGAAACATGGTGTTTGTGTAGTAGAGGATATCACGCATATCGATATTCCTGGCTTAGACCAGAATAAGCTATATTATGTGTTATCGAAGGTTTACACGAAGGGCAATAAGATTTACACAGCAGTAGATAATCAAAAGGTTATCATGCGAGAGATTTTGACAAAAAATGAAGCTGAGACGCTTATTCAGGAAATTCCTGAAATTGAACAGCTTAAGGTCGCAAATGATAAATCACGTAACGAAAAGTACAAAAACGCGATTACAAGTTGCGATTGTCGTGAATGGGTGAAAGTATTGAAGTCTTTGTATAACCGTAAACAGGATTGCATTGCAAAGGGTAAGAAAGTCGCCATTACTGACGAAAGATTGTATAAAGAAGCAGAGGAGCACTTGTACGGTGAGCTTGCATTATCTTTAGGGATTGAAAAAAATCAGGTAGAAGAGTTTATTATTTCGAAAGTTGAGCAGAGTGCTTGAGAGAAAGAAGTTTTCTTTAAAGCAATAACGATTTTTGTATGTAAAAGAGGCAGATACATCGGCGAAAATGTATCTGCCTCTTTTAGGTTATTCTTAGAATACCGATTTGTTATTTAGCTTGATAAAAAATTATCGAAGTACTTTGAAATTAATCATTTCTTTGCTTCTTTATCTAAAATTTCAACGATTTTTTCAATGGAGTTATTTAACTGACTGCTCTCCATTGTTTCGATATAAGTATTCTTTTTCTTGTAAACCGTCTGGATTGCCTGTTTTAGTGCGTCTCCGGTTAAATCTTCTTCTTTGATGACATAGCTGTAACCCTGTTTCTCAAAAGAAGCAGCATTTAAAATCTGATCTCCGCGGCTTGCAGCAGCAGAAAGCGGAATTAAGATATTTGGCTTTTTCAGTGCCAGAAGTTCGCAGATAGCATTGGCTCCTGCACGGGAAATCACTAAATCAGCGGCATCCATCAAGTCGCTAAGTTCCTGTTTGATGTATTCAAACTGTACATAGCCTTTTGTTCCCTCTAAGGATGAATCCGTCTTGCCTTTTCCGCATAGATGAATTACCTGGAACTGATTTAAAATATCAGGTAATATACCGCGAACTGCTTCATTTACAACTACGGAACCAAGACTTCCACCCACAATTAAGATTACAGGTTTATCAATGGTAAATCCACAGAAGTTAAGTCCTTCCACTTTGTTTCCTGAAAATAAATCTTTTCGGATAGGAGAACCGGTTAAAATGGCTCTTCCCTTTGGAAAAGTAGATACCGTTTCAGGGAAATTACAGCATACCTTTGCGGCGTGTTTTAAGCAAAGTTTATTTGCAAGTCCCGGTGTCATGTCGGATTCGTGAATGACAGAAGGAATATGATGTCTTTTTGCTGCCCATACAACGGGAACAGACACAAATCCACCTTTGGAAAAGACAATGTTTGGGTTTAGTTTCTTTATGATGGAAGATGCCTCACTGTATCCGTGAAGTACACGAAAAGGATCTGTAAAGTTCTTTAGGTCGAAATAACGACGTAATTTTCCAGTGGAAATACCGTAGTAGGGAATATCCAGTTCGCTGATAAGTTCTTTTTCGATACCATTTTTCGAACCAATATAGTGAATGTCGTACCCGTGTTTTTTTAATTCAGGAATAAGTGCAATATTAGGTGTAACATGACCTGCTGTTCCACCACCGGTAAGTACAATACGTTTCATAGCATCGTATCCTTTCTAATAATTTTCTTTATACTCCTTTAAAGCTTTTGCCAACTGATCCGGGCAGGAAGTACCCTTAAAACCACAAGGAATGCCTTCTAGTCTCTTGATTACTTCATCAACCGGCATGCCTTCTGCCAATCTGGCAACTCCTACCGTATTTCCGGCACATCCGCCGATGATTTCTACTTTAGTTACAATATCATTTTCGATTTCGTAACGAATTTCTGATGAGCAAACGCCCTTTGTTTTGTATGTCATATGTAAATCTCCTATTATTTTATTCTTCTGAAATTCATTTTATGGAATAAGATGACTCAGAAAAATCTTGATTATTTTATTTTGAAATGTGGCTGTTGAAGGACTTTTCATTTAAGTACCTTTGTCAGTCACATCATTTCCATTATAGATTTTTTGAAAAGAAAAAGCAAGTATCACCGATTGCGCTGAGGTAAAGTTTATGTGGCATTTGAAATGATTATTTGGTAAAATAGTAGCAGTTTGAAATGAATGTTCTCTCGGAATCTCCTTTATTCAATAATTTTGGCTATATTTTCCTTGGATGTTCTCCATTTCCTCGTCGTACACACCGTGTACGCACTGCGGGAATGTCGTTATCCAAGAAAAATCTA
>CADBNB010000073.1 GCA_902795895.1 uncultured Lachnospiraceae bacterium
CTCCGCGAGGATGCGCAGACCGCGGAGATGGAGTTAATTGCTGCGCAATACCGCGGTCGCGCTAGAGTTTTGCAAGCAAAACTCTTTTTTCTGTTATGCACACAATAAACGCAATAATCCCTTGTATCAGTACACTAATCTTGTTATAATATTCATGATAAGTAAAGATTTATAATATTTATATGGAAAGAGAAAAAAATATGGAAATTAAGCAGATTGCAAACAGTTTGCATAAAGCCGGATTTTTAAAGGCGAATGGTGGCTTTGAATACGTACCGGCATTTTTAAAAGTTGTGGATGGAGATGCTTATGCTATACTCATGGTTGACTGCGACAAAATGCCTGGCATGGATGTTTTACAATACGAGAATTATTTAAGAACTGCAAGGTCAACGCTTTATGAATATGAATTTGATAATATTCATTTGTTGGGAGTATTGTGTACCAGCAATCCGGAGAGTGTAAAAGAGCTTGTCGCCGGATTTGGTGAACATTGGGTTGTTGATATGGTACAGCGTAGACTACTGATTTACGAAAATCAGGTGCTTACGTATTTAGATGCCAAGGATGTAATCGAAAAAGCCCTTCTTTATGAAAATGAAGAGATGGCAAATGAGGTGGAAAGATACCAAAGACATAGACAGATAATAAAAAATAACTGGTGTTCGTATTTACTTGTTGCTATTAACCTTATTGTGTTTTTGGTTTTGTCAGTTTTGGGTGATACGGAAAATGCAGATTTTATGGCGAAGCATGGTGCATTAAATACGGCAGATATAAATCACGGCTTTTGGTATTATCAGATTATTACAAGTATTTTCCTACATTTCGGTGTAGCACATTTGGTGAATAATATGTTCAGTTTATTGATATACGGAAATTATGTGGAAAAATACATGAATAAATTTCAGTATTTGTTCATTTATTTGGGGGCAGGAATTATCGGAAGTATAGTATCTGCTGTTTACTATTATTCGTTTCATATTACCAATACAGTGTGTGCTGGAGCATCCGGAGCCATTTTTGGATTATTGGGAGCAATGCTGTGGCTAGTGATTATCCATAAAGGAGAATTGGACGGTTTGGGATGGAGACAATTACTGTTTTTAGTATTTTTGTCCATATATATTGGTCTGGCTGATTCATCCGTTGGAAATGCAGCACATATTGGAGGATTTGTTGGAGGTATCCTATTATCAATGATAGTAACTCGAAACAAAAACTAATCTTTATGCTTTGTTGGAAAAGCAAAGATGTATGGAAGAAAAGACATCAGCAAAATCGATTTGCATCCGTTATAAGTTTTGTGACAATCAGATTGTACAAGAAGTTTATCCCGATAAATTAGTATAATATACTCCGGGAAAATAGGATTAGAGAAGGGGGATAATATTCGTGAGAATAAATATTTACTATGGTGGAAGAGGGTTGATTGAGGATCCCACAATTTATGTGTTAAGCCGATTGACAAATGTATTGGAAGAATTACGTGTTGATGTGGTTCGTTACAATATATACGAGGAAAAGAAAGTTACATTGCTACCAAATACATTAAAAGAAGCGGATGCGGTTATTTTAGCTACAACTGTAGAATGGATTGGCATCGGTGGTAAGATGCAGGAATTTTTAGATGCCTGTTGGTTTTATGGTGATAAGGAAAAACTAAAAGGAATGCGTATGCTTCCTGTGGTAACCTCTACTACTTATGGGGAACGTGATGCGGAGTGTACATTAGTTAAGTCGTGGGAATTATTAGGTGGTGTGCCTTGTGATGGTATTTGTGCCTATGTGGAAAACCATGTAGAATTTGAAACAAATCCTGGATATGCCTTTGTGATTGAAAAGAAGGCTGAAGAATTGTATCGCCAGGTAAGTCATAAATTAAAGAATTTCCCAACAAGTATAAATAAAGTGACAGAAAGTATTCAAGGAAAATCTATCGATTTGACGCCTCAGGAAAGCGAACAGTTATCGATTTATGTTTCGGATGACACGTATGTAAAGAAACAGAAAGAAGATATTCAGGAACTGGCTCAGCTATTTAAGGGAATGCTAGGAGAAGAAGATGATACCAATTCAGAAGGAGAATTTATAGGAGAATTAAAGTCTCATTTTAAAGGAGAAAATGGTGTCACAGCCCATTATTGTTTAAATTTTGTAGATGATGGCAGTTGCCTTCATGTGAAGATTGCTTCAGAACAGTTGGAATGTTATTATGATACATCTACCGATGCAGAAGTATATGTTAAGTTAACAAAGGCGATCATGCATACGGTGATTACCGGAGATAATTCATTGCAACGCGCATTTATGGCTGGAGAGATAACTGCAAAGGGAGATTTTAAAGTACTTAGAAATTTTGATAAATTATTTCAGTTTTAGTTATGCGTTGATTTAATAAAAAGGAGAAGGTTTTAAAACCTTCTCCTTTTTGCTTGTGTGCCGAGCATGGCACTAATCTAGCTAGTGAAAGTCTAGTCACGGGTATTTACC
>CADBNB010000074.1 GCA_902795895.1 uncultured Lachnospiraceae bacterium
AAAAAAAGAACATCTGGGTGTGAGATGTTCTTTTTTTATTTAATAGGAAATTGCGATGCAATTGTCCTATATTACACATTTCCAAATTCGCTAAGTTCCAAACCTGCATTTCGGTCCAAAACAGTATTTACACTCCATGGATGTGTAAACAACAACAATGGATTTCCTTTTAAGTCTTTAATTTTCTTTGTATCAGATGTTACACTAAGACCGGCAACATCAATATCCGTATTCTGAATCCAACGAATATGCTCGTATGGTAATGGCTCCATACGGATTTCACAGTTATATTCATTTTCCAAACGGTATTTCAAAACATCAAACTGAAGTACACCAACTACTCCGACAATAATCTCTTCCATACCGGTATTAAACTCCTGGAAAATCTGGATTGCACCTTCCTGCGCGATCTGCTCAATACCTTTGATAAACTGTTTTCTCTTCATAGTATCTACCTGACGAACTTTCGCAAAATGTTCCGGTGCGAAAGTTGGAATACCCTCAAACTGTACCTTCTTTCCATTTTTACAAAGTGTATCACCAATAGAGAAAATTCCCGGATCAAACACACCAATAATATCTCCTGCATAGGCTTCTTCTACGTGCTTTCTCTCCTGAGCCATCATCTGCTGTGGCTGTGAAAGACGAACTTTCTTTCCACCCTGCACATGGAACACTTCCATTCCTGCTTCAAATTTTCCAGAACAAATTCTCATAAATGCAATACGGTCTCTATGAGCTTTGTTCATGTTTGCCTGAATTTTAAATACAAAAGCAGAGAAATCTTCGTCAAATGCATCCACTTCTCCTTCCAATGTTTTTCTTGGAAGTGGAGATGTAGTCATTTTCAAGAAATGCTCCAAAAATGTCTGCACACCGAAATTTGTCAAAGCTGAACCAAAGAAAACAGGCGACAATTTACCTTTGCTCACTCTTTCCATATCAAGTTCATCACTGGCACCGTCTAACAATTCAATTTCTTCCATCAATGTTTCATGATTTACAGAACCAATCAACTCATCCACTCTTGGATCTCCAAGAGCAACCTCTACGGTTTCTACCTCTTTCTGACCATTATTTGCAGCAGTAAACTGTGAAATAGTCTTTGTCTGACGATCATAAACGCCTTTAAAGTTCTTTCCAGAACCTATTGGCCAGTTTACAGGACAGGTTGGCATACCAAGCACTGTCTCGATTTCGTCAATCAATTCAAATGGATCATTTGCTTCACGGTCCATCTTATTGATAAATGTAAACACCGGGATTCCTCTCATGGCACAAACTTTAAATAACTTAATGGTCTGTGCCTCCACACCCTTAGAACCATCAATTACCATGACTGCCGAATCAGCCGCCATTAACGTACGATAAGTATCTTCCGAGAAGTCCTGATGTCCCGGTGTATCCAAAATATTAATACAATATCCATCATAGTTAAATTGAAGAACAGAAGATGTAACAGAAATACCTCTCTCCTTCTCAATCTCCATCCAGTCGGAAACTGCATGCTTTGCTGTTTTTCTACCCTTTACGGAACCAGCCAGATTAATAGCACCTCCGTAAAGCAAAAACTTCTCTGTCAATGTAGTTTTACCGGCATCGGGATGCGAGATAATCGCAAATGTTCTTCTTTTTTCGATCTCTTTCTTCAAATCAGCCAATGTTATTTCCTCCAAATATACAGAAATACGGACACTAGAAATCTAGTGCCCGTGTTTCCTATGATATCGCCGTACATAAACATACTACTATGTCTTACATACCCGAATTATTATTTCTGTAAATCAGCAGCTGTGATTTTCTTTAACTTAATCATATCTGCAGGTGCGCCTTCTTTCAAAGAACCACCAGCAACGATAACAACTAAATCGCCTTCTTTAAGTTCTTCTGTCTCAACAGCCTTCTCTACAGCGTATGAGAATAACTTATCTGCTGAATCAACTTCTTCAGACTTGATTGGAATAACACCCCAAGCTAAGTTCAACTGTCTAGCAGCTCTTTCATTTACTGTAGCAGCAATGATTGGGCAAGCAGGACGGTAGCTTGACAATGCCCAAGCAGTCTTTCCTGATCTTGTTAATACGATGATTGCCTTAGCATCCAAGCTGTGTGCAGCTCCGATTGCAGCGTTACAAATAGCATTTGTAGCGTCGTTCTCAAGCTGTAACTGATGCTGATGGAACCATTCTTTATAATCGATAGATTTTTCTGTACTTTCAGCGATTTCAGCCATAGTCTTAACAGCGATTGCAGAGTAATCTCCGTTAGCTGTTTCACCAGATAACATTGTACAACATGTGTTATCGTAGATAGCGTTAGCAACGTCAGATACCTCAGCTCTTGTAGGACGTGGATTGTTTGTCATAGTCTCTAACATCTGAGTAGCTGTTACAACTAACTTACCTTTTCTGTAACATTTATCAATGATCATCTTCTGGAATGAAGGTAATAAATGATAAGGAACTTCAACACCAAGGTCACCACGAGCAACCATAATACCATCAGATAATTCCATGATTTCATCTAAGTTCTCGATACCTTCCATGTTCTCGATCTTAGAAATAATCTTAACATCTTCTCCACCGTTAGCATCCAAGATTTCACGGATTGCAGTAACGTCTTCTGGCTTTCTTACGAAAGAAGCTGCTACGAAATCGATTCCCTGAGAAACACCGAAAATGATATCTCCTCTATCTTTTTCTGTTAAGTATGGTAAACGGATTGATACGTTAGGTACGTTTACAGACTTCTTATCTGAGATTGTAGCTGTGTTCTGTACTTTACATACTACGTCTGTTCCCTTAACTTCAACAACGTCTAAACCAACTTTACCGTCATCAATCAAAATAAGGTTTCCAGGCTTAACATCATTTGCAAGACCATCATATGAAATACATACGAAATCTTTTGTTCCTGGTTCGTCTCCAGCCTTAAATGTGAAAGTCTGTCCCTTCTCTAATGTAACCTTACCATCCGCAAATGTCTTTAAACGGATTTCTGGTCCCTTTGTATCCAAAAGGAATGGGATATTAAGTCCTGTTTCTTTACGAAGTCTCTTAATCTTGTCCATACGTCCTCTGTGCTCTTCATGGTCACCATGTGAGAAGTTAGTTCTCATACAGTTCATACCATTAAGCATCATGTTTCTCATCACGTCATCATCATGATCAAGTGATGGTCCAGCTGTACATATCATCTTTGTTTTTCTCATGTTCTTATTACCTCTTCCTTTAAAAATTAATTTTTATATTAACAAATCGGACAACATAATGTCCATCTGCTTCATTATATAACATTATTTCAAAATCCACAATAAAAAAAACTTGTTTTTTCCTACAATCCTTCCCCGTAAAATCCTTGATTTTTCGTCATTTTGCAAAAATTCTCCATATTTTGGATACTATTTTTCAGATTTTCATTTTTCACTAATTCGAACATTTTGGTTTTTTCGTTTTTGTTTTTATGATGTCTTTTTACACAAATTGTTACTTTTTTTACCATTCTCATCCCATATCATGTACTATATAATTATTACTGTTTTTCCACAAAATACCTTTTCACTTTTACAAATATTTTTGCTAAACACACACATTTCAAACACCCCAAAAAATATACTTTCATTCACTATTACATTTTCAATCAAATGCAATAATTCAAAATTCTATCCTCTATTTTTCTAATATTTTCTTTCAAAGTCTTTTTATAAAAGAATTTGAAGAGGGCATTTTTGTTATCTTACAGATACTATCAGAATACTACCTTCATTTTTGCACAAAGAAAAAAAGTTATATATCTGACCTTCGTGGGTAAACCGCGAACTGCCTGACATATAACTTTCTTCCTTCATAATTATATGAGGGGTATTAGGGGTTATAGGGTCTAAGGGGGGACACAATGAATAAGCTTAAGTGGCCAGAAAGGAGGGGGTCTTTTCCGTACCACACTTACTCATTTCCTATGTCATTATAATAGCATACTTTCTTAACAGTGTCAAATACTTTTTTAATTTTTTTTTAATTTTTTTAATTTTTTCGTAATATTGTTTCTATTCAGTTGACACATTCTATAAACAACGATTGCGGAACAATTATTTCTTCTCACAAAATTTAAAGGGCAAAATCACAAAATTTTGCCCTTTAAATATAAAACGATCTATTTACTAATGAAAATAAATTCTATACTCGACTATTTCTCAAAAACAGACACCAAAGAAAATCCCACTATACCTAAAATGATATAAAAAGCTATTCCTATCAACACCCAAATCAAGTATGCTCTACAGTAATTTCTCTTACTTTCCTTTACGCCATTTCCGAATGCCCAAACTAACAACATAATAATATTTACACAAGGCAAAGCCAAAACAAGCATTGTAACCATCCAATCCCCAACTGAGACAGTTTCATCAAAACTATTTTTGATATTATATTGTGAATAATTTGAATTCTGATACTTAGGCTGATAATCGTTGTAATTGTTATTATTTGCTTGGCCATAACCAGCTCCATATTGACTATTATTTCCATAATTATTTCCAAACTGATTGCTTTCTGCCATTCCATAGCTGTTTCCTATCTGACCATAATTATTTCCATCGTTTCCATAAGTGTTTCCTGTCTGACCATAATTATTTCCATTGTTTCCATAAGTGTTTCCTGTCTGGCCATAGCTACTTCCATTGTCGTAGCTGCTTCCTGTTTGCCCATAGCTATTTCCATTGTTTCCATAGCTGCTTCCTGTCTGGCCATAGCTACTTCCATTGTCGTAGCTGCTTCCTGTCTGGCCATAGCTACTTCCATTGTCTCCGTAGCTGCTTCCTGTTTGCCCATAGCTGCTTCCGCTTTCTCCGTAGCTGCTTCCTGTCTGGCCATAGCTACTTCCATTGTCTCCGTAGCTGCTTCCTGTCTGACCATAACTACTTCCGCTTTCTCCGTAGCTGCTTCCTGTCTGGCTATAACTACTTCCACTTTCTCCGTAGCTGCTTCCTGTCTGGCTATAACTACTTCCACTTTCTCCGTAACTGCTCCCTGCCGAACCAAATCCATTATCCTGATTCAGTCCGTTGTTTGTCTGATTTTCATCCATCTCGATTTCTCCTTTTGTTTTTTTATGCTATAATTATCTCAACAAACGTAGTTTACTGATTAAATTATTCTCATAGTATGTCATCGGTTCCTGCTTAGGAAAGAAATGTTTCATTCTCCAACAATAAAAAATCAAAGATGTAACAACCACAAGAACGATATAACCATTTTTTAATATAGCATATTTTTCATGCTTTGTTCGGAAAAACATCTCCATAACAAACATTAACAAATACGGAATTAAAAATGGATGCATCCGAAATGATTGCTCCACTTTACCTCTTAACAACAGTTCAAACGCTCTAGACAGCCCACATCCTGGACACGGAAGTCCAATTAGAAATTTCATAGGACACGTCACTCCTAAAAAGAGTTTCATCGCACCTAATATAACAACAATCCCACAAACAACTCCCAATACACTGTATATTAATCTTCTATTTTTTTCACTTTCCATAAGCCAACTCATCCATATTATGTCTTAAGGTACATTTTATATAATATTTTGAAAAAAGGTCATACCATATGATATGACCACCTTGTGAACTACCCATTGTCTGAAGCCAATGGGCTTCCTGCTTCGCCGACCTCGTAACCTACT
>CADBNB010000075.1 GCA_902795895.1 uncultured Lachnospiraceae bacterium
CTGGGATTAGGTGAGAAACATGTGGATTGGAAACCAAAGGATCAGGTGAAAGGATACGTTATTGAAAATCGTACAAATGGGGAAAAAGTGAAGGTTAAATAGAGGGTTTAGAATATGAATAAAATATTTGAGTTAAAAAATGTAAGCGTTGTTTATAAAAGTGGTGAAAATGTGGCGGCATTAAAAGATGTGTCGTTGAATATAGAAGAAAAAGAGCAGATTGCTATTTTGGGGCCTTCCGGTGCCGGAAAAAGTACATTGTTAAATGTGTTAAGTGGTTTGGAATGCGTGACGGAAGGGGAGGTATTATATTCCGGAACTTCATTGTATAAATTAAAAGAAAGGGAATTATCAGACATTCGATTGAAGAAATTTGGATTTGTATTTCAGGCATTTCATTTAATTCCAAATTTGAATGTTCAGGATAATATTTTGTTGCCGGCACTGACCGCTTATGGAAAAGCGGAAAAAGAGTGGTTTTCTTACTTGGTGGAAAAATTACAGATTGACCATAGGATGAATCATACCCCGGGGCAGTTGTCAGGAGGAGAATGCCAAAGAGTCGCAATTGCAAGAGCATTGATTAATAAACCGGAGGTTTTGTTTGCGGATGAACCTTCGGGAAATTTGGATACGCAAAATGGACAGGCTGTGTTTGATTTGCTTTTTGATTATGCAAATGAAAATGGGAAAACCTTGATTTATGTCACTCATGATCTGGAAAAAGCAGATCTGGCAAAGCGAAAAATTAGCATAAAGGATGGTGCTATATGCTAATACAGAATATTGCAAAGATATGGAAAGTGTTTAATTCTTCACGAAAGGGAATTGTCTGCATTGTTTTGGCCGGTGTTATATTTGGAATGATACCTAATATCACGCAATTGCTCTTTTTGAGTAATGAAGTGGAATTTGTCCGTGAATCAAAAGAAAAATATGGAAAGTATGGGTTTCGAGTAGCGGAGCCATCGGAAAAAGATGTGAGCATACTGAAAAAAGAGTCAAATGTAGATGAGATTTATGCAGATGAATTTCAACTGACAGAGTATAAGAACCATTACTGCAATTGGCATATGTCAGAGAAATTTGATTTGAATATGCTTGGTGGCACAGTAGTAGAGGGAAGTCTTCCGACGAAGGAAGGCGAAATATGTGTTGATGAAAATTATTTTAATAAATATCCGAAACAAAAGAAGAAAATTGGTAGCAAAATTTTGATACCGATTACCAAAAAGGAAGAAAAAGAATATACCGTATCCGGAATTATCAGGGAAAAAACGGTGTTTACTGACAATGATGAATTTATTTTTTTCGTCTATAAAAAGAATTATCAGAAAAACTCTGTTTATATTTCGTTGCGTGATTATTCTGAAATGAATGATTATGGCGATAAAATAGAGAAAAAGCTTCAGGGTAAAATGTATGTTCACTTAGATTTGTATTTAAGTATGGGATATGGATCGAAATATAATTTCTTTGATCAAAATAATATGTTATATAAAGGTCTGTATGGCATTTTACTCATTACGGTGTGTATGGTTTTATATCATCTGGCGAAAATATGTATGTATGACTCAAGTGAAAGTATAAGTATATTACGCATAATTGGTATTAATAAAAATATACTGGCAATTAGTTTTGTTGTCCGATTTTTGGCGTTAATTTTACTGGGGATTTTTGTTGGTGTGTGTGCCTCATTTGCAATATTTGTAGTGATGCAATATAGTTTGTACGATTCCTTTGCTTATATTGGGAAGGTTTTTGAAATATACAGCGTTGAGAAACTATTGAAATCAGTTTTGCTGTGTCTTTTAATGTGCGTTATCGTATTGTTGCCATTAGTATGGAAAATTAAGTTTCAGAGCGCAAATGAATTATTGCGGAAAGAAAATTTGTTTTTTAAGAAGCGTAAAAGAACAAATGTATTTTCCTTAAAATCCCGTTTTGTAGGATTGAAAATTGCCATCCATGAAATGAAAAATGAAATCATAATGAGTTTATCCGGTGTATTGGGGATCGTATTAGGTATTGTAATAATTACCGGTGTATTTTATTATGTTAAAATCAACTATGATAAGGTGGAGGATAACCGAAACTATGAAACAGTGATAAAGCTTTTTGACAGCGCTGACTTTTGGGAGGATGGGTATGATGCAAAGATTGAAAAGTTACGGAAGAATAATTATGGTTTTACCAAGAGGGTGAAAACACATTCTTTATTTTATAATAGTGTTCAATTGAAACTGCAAAGTAAGCAGGTTCCTGAGCAATATAGAAAATATCTGGAACAGGATTCTACAAACCGTCAAATGCTTTCCTTTGGGGGAGGTATAGAAGTACAGGCGGTGCTTTTAGGATATGAGGATAAAGAATTAAATGAATTATTTACAATCAATGGTTTAGAGGGAAAAACTCTAAAGGATGGCGAGGTAGTTATGCTGGATCATATATATTCCAACAGTATGAATACTAAGGATTTTGCGTCTCCATTCCAGTCAAACGACACGGTAAAAATCGAAAAAGACGAGAATGGGGAGGAAGAACTAAAGATTGATTGCAAAATAAAAAAACTTACCATATACCCGGATCATGATAATTTTATCATGGTGTTCGTGGCAAATGAACGTACATTTGAGAATATTACAGAAGAAAAACTACCTAGATATGTTTTTATTGACAGCATAAATAATGATGCCGATATGGAAGTGCTTCAAAAACTGGAGAATGATCCGGATATATCGGTTGTTAATCTGAAAGAGAAGTTCGACAAAATGGAAGAGGATAAAACGGTATTGAATGTTTTCATGATAACTGCTTTTTTACTATGCATGGCAATTGCAATTACTGTTATGTATAGTGGCTATTATATGAAAATTCATATACGGCGAAAAGAGTATGCCATGTTACATACCATAGGATTTCGGAAGAGTAAGATTTTTCGAATGGTCTACTTGGAAATTGGTGGGGCATATCTGTTGGGATGCTTGATTTCAATTATAGCTGCCAATGTAATCACAAAATATTTATATTTGCTAAAATACCCGGAGGAAGGCAATTATCTGTATCATTTTCCAATGGAAGTATTTACAATTGCAAATATGTTTTCCATCATGGTAACAGTATTTGTTGTTTGCGCAATTTTAAAGAAAGCAAGTAAAGTGCTGACGATAAAAATGTTACATGAATTGTAATATATGAAGATTTACGTGAAATAGAAAAGGTGTCAGGAAAACTGCCGGTGGTGGTTTTTATGACACCTTTTCTGGTTTATAGGAAATGGGCTGTATGTGAACAGTAACTGCTTTCTTTGCTGGATTG
The DNA here is from genome assembly GCA_902795895.1 of uncultured Lachnospiraceae bacterium. Lineage (GTDB taxonomy): Bacteria > Bacillota > Clostridia > Lachnospirales > Lachnospiraceae > CAG-411. Next base: position 3,319 of record CADBNB010000075.1, read on the forward strand.
TTGCAAACGTTCTAATATTTGTTTTCTTCGCATATAATACTTCCATGTGATATTGGGCAATGATTTAGGAGGCGGAGGATACATGTATCAAAAAAGAATTTCATACGTTTATGAATATGTAAATGGGGTAAAAGGGAAAAATGTAGGGTTTGTTAAGCTGAAAATAGAAAAAGGTCTGTATAAACTGCAGTTGCAAATAAAATATCAGGGAATGACGGATCAACCATTGGTGATTGCAGGATATTGGCAGAATCAGGATAGGATTGTAACGGAACACTTTGGAAAAATGACAGCAAATAAAGGGTTGAATAATTGCTGGTTTTCCGGAAAAATAACGCCGCAAAAGGCAGAGGATATGAAAGGAGTACTTATTTTTTTAGAGGGGGCATCTTCGCCTTTGGCAAAACGATTTTTTACGGCGGAATGGACAGAGGAAAGTGTGCAGTGGGAAAATGTAACACTGGAAGAGAGTAGAGAAGAAAACTCACAAGATGATGTTTTGATAAAGGAGGGGAAAGAAGGAAATTTGAGTAATGATGCAACGCAAAAACAGACAGAAGAGGAAAAACTCCGGGAATATGAAACCAAGGATGGGGAAATAGCGGATAATTACGGTGTGTTAAAGCGGACATCTGGAAAATGTGATAATACAGAAAAAAATAGGTTGCATGCCGCATGGCTTAAGAATGACGAGGAAGACGCTTCATCCTGTGAAGGGTGGGGGCAAAGTAAAATTCCGAATTGCAATTGTGAGGAGGAAAACGAGAAGAAAGAAGAAGCACAAAATGTTCAAGATGAGTCTTGGGATTCTTTCAAGCAAAGAAGGGAAGCACTTCGGGCAAAATGGCAGCAGATTCAGCAGGAGCAACAGCGTCTGCCGGAACTTTGGGCAACGGGAGAGGAAGTGTTGGAGCGTTTTCCGGTTATGAATCCATTTTTTCGAAAAGATATTGTAGCATCGGTGAGGATAGAGCCAAAGGATATCGGAAAACTGCCTATGGAGTTTTGGTATCTGGCGAATAACAGCTTTTTATTGCATGGATATTATTACTACAGGCATCTTTTATTTTTGAAAATGGAGCGTAATAAAGAATATCAATACTGCATTGCAATTCCCGGTTTGGCAGATAAAAAACAGGAATTTATGGCAAATTTATTTGGTTTTCAGCAATTTATACCGATAAACAATAAAACTACCGAAAATTTTGGTTATTGGTGGCAAAAATTGATATGATAAACATTGAATTAGCATGTAAAACGTGATAAAATATCTTTATAGTTTGAGCTTGATATGGGCAGTTTGTCCATTCGTGAAAAAAAGAGAAGGATGTAAGAAACATCACAGGGTATACAAGAGAGAGGGTCACTTGGGGGGTGATTAAGTGGAACATTACAATGTTTATTTTGAAATTGCATCAGCCGCAGTATTAATAATTATGATTGCACTGATGAAGATTAAAAAACAGTTGAATATTTTGAGAGATAAACTATTTTTCGGTGGATTGATTATGGTGCTTCTCTTGAACGTGGGAAATATTCTTCGGGGAGTTATCATAAATAATCATTGTGTTATAAATGGATATGAGGTGCCGGTTTATGCAATTTATGGCGTTACGATCTTTTGTTTATTGATGCAACAGCTGGCAAGTGTTCAGCTGGTGTATTATGTGTATGCGGCACTTGATACGAAGCGGGCAGGAAAGATACTGACCGTTTTATTGACGATATTGTGTTTGGTATATGTAGGTCTGGTAGTAAGTACGCCATGGACGGGATTGGTGATTACACTTGGAGATGACGCAAGAGTGATAGAGGGGCCATATAGCTTTATTCGTTATTCCGTACCTTCTGTCTGCATTTTGTATGCATCCATGTTAATCATGTCAAAAAGAAAGCGACTTAGTATATTTGCCAGAATGTCACTTAGTTTTTTCTGTTTATCCACATATGCTGTTATGGTGGTACAGGGAGTGCTATTACAGAATACACTGATTGTCTATTTTTGGATTACGCTTTGTATATTAAATATTTTCCTTACCATTCAGTCACCGGATTATTTCTTGGATCGTGCTACAAATACATTTAACTCAGACGGTCTGAGAATTATGATGAATGACTGTCTGGAACGTAAGAAGAACTTTTCAATGTTGCTGATTGCTGTTCAGGATTTTGAGGGAATCAAGGATGGATTTTCACAGGAAAATAAGCGACGGGTGTATAGCTGTATCTGTTCTGAGATTATGAAGAGTCAGTATATTACCAAAAGAAAAGGAAATGATACAGACCATGTGCTGTATTTGGAAAATGCAAATAAAAAGAAAAAGACCATAAACGTATTTCGTGATGATGATAAGATTTACGTTATGTATTATGATGTTCCAAGTGCGGAACAAAATTCCATTGATATTGGTACCTGGGTGACAGAAGGTATTCACGTGGAAGGTGTTGAGAAACCGGTAAAAATCGTGGCAAAGATGCTTTTGTTTGACTGTCCGGGAGATGTTCGTTCGGAAGAAGAATTCAATTCTGTTATTAAATATTTCCTGACAGACGATTATTATAACCAGTTAAATGTCCTGAATTCAGTAAATGATGAATTCTTCCGCAAGAAACTCAGATATGAAAATGTCAGAGGATTGGTGGAAGAAGCTATTCGTACAGAAGGTATTGATATGTACTATCAGCCAATTTTCTCTACGGAGAGAGGAGATTTCCATTCTTCAGAGGCATTGGTTCGATTGAAAGATAATCAAAGCAACGGATTTGTTTCGCCTGAAGAATTTATTCGTATTGCTGAGAAAGAGCATTTAATCTTGCAATTGGAAGAGATTATCCTTAGAAAGATTTGCAAGTTTATTTCAAAATCAAAACTTAAGTCCTTAGGTGTAGATTATGTGGAAGTTAATTTATCCGGTAATCAGTGTGTGCAGAGAGACTTATACGTTCAGTTGCAGGAATTGATGGATGAGTATCATATTCCACCTAGCTTTATTAACTTTGAGGTGACAGAGACTTCACAGATTGCGGACAGTAAAGCTTTGAAGAATAACATGGCAGAGATGAAAAAATATGGTTCGAATTTCTCGTTGGATGATTACGGTTCCGGAGCATCAAATTTGGAGTATCTGGTAGATTATCCATTTAGTATTGTTAAGCTTGATAAGAGTATTGTTTGGACGCATTTTAGAAGCAATTCGGAAAAGACGAGAGCAATTTTGCCTTATTCTGTGAAGATGCTTCGCGAGATGGGAGTAGATATTGTTGCCGAGGGTGTTGAGTACGAGCAGGAAGTAAAAGGCTTGGCACAGATGGGAGTTCAGTATTTACAGGGATATTATTTCTCAAAACCTATTTGTGAGAAAGACTACATTATGTTTTTGAAGAAACATCATGCGGAAAAATTAAAGGAACAATAATGTATTCTTGGTATCATTTTATACAAGAATTTCTAGAGAACAGTTATAAAGGAGGTGCAGTTTTGCATCTCCTTACAATTTTTTGGGAGGTTTTTATGCATTTAAAGTGTGAAACGAAGCGATTGGTACTTGAAATATTACCATCAAGCTACGCAAAACAGGTGTTGAATTTTTATAAAGAAAATAAGGAACATATAGAGCCTTGGGAGGCAAAACGTGATAAAATGTTTTATACAGAAACCTATCAGCGTTCTCTTTTGGAAGCAGAATATAATGAAATGATAAAGAGCAAAATGGTGCGTTATTATTTGTTTGAAAAGTCAAAGCCGGACGTAATCATTGGAAGTGTCAGTGCAGCAAATATTCGTTATGGGGCATTTGATAGTTGCAACATAGGTTATAAGATGCACAAGGAGTATTGTGGACAAGGGTATTGTAAAGAAGCGGTAGCAGAATTGCTTCGAATTTTGTTTCATGAGTTTCATTTGCATCGGATTGAGGCGATGGTTCATCCAAAGAATAAGCCGAGTATTTCAGTTTTGGAGAGTGTTGGATTTGAGCAGGAAGGTTTGGCAAAAGATGCGGCGAAACTTCAGGGGGCTTGGCAGGATATGTACCGTTATGGTATTGTAGCGGAAAAAAATAATGGTGGATAATTAAAGGAATGGTGGATAAGTTGCAAGATTTTGAAAATAATTGTGGACAAGATGAAAAATACATGAAAGAAGCCATAAAGCAGGCAAAAAAAGCTGCAGCAATTGATGAAGTGCCAATTGGTTGTGTTATTGTACATGATGGAAAGATTATTGCCAGAGGATACAATAAGAGAAATTTAATGAAGACAACTTTGGCGCATGCGGAACTTCTTGCTATAAAAAAAGCCTGCAAGAAGTTAGAAGACTGGCGGGTGGAGGAATGTACTATGTACATAACATTAGAACCATGTCAGATGTGCGCTGGAGCTATTGTACAGGCAAGGATACCAAGAGTTGTAATCGGTGCCATGAATAAAAACGCAGGGTGTGCAGGCTCTGTCATAAATCTCTTGGAAATGAAGGAATTTAATCATCAGGTAAATGTAACAAGAGGTGTTTTGGAGGAAGAGTGCAGTAGTATGTTGTCTGATTTTTTTAAGAA
>CADBNB010000076.1 GCA_902795895.1 uncultured Lachnospiraceae bacterium
AACTCCATCTCCGCGGTCTGCGCATCCTCGCGGAGCGTTTTTTATGTAATAGGAAATTGCATCGCAATTTCCTATTACACAAAAAAAGCTGCCTCAATCGAGGCAGCCCCTTCCACAAAAATGATTATTTCATTTCTGTAACTGTTTTCTTTGTCTGATCTACTAAATATGTTCCAGCTTTTACTGTATAGTTCTTGCTACTGTTGCTATCCCATGTTCCTTTTCCGTTGTTGAAACACATAGTTGCTCCAGTCTCATTTCCTAAATTGATTGTAACCTTCCAATATCCTGCACTTACTTTTTCCATCTTCACACCTGGTGATGTTGTCCATTTACCATTATTTACTTTGTAATGTGCATATGCATCTGTCCATGATGTATCTGTTGCTCTCTTGTAGTATACAGTCACTGTGTTTCCGATTGGTGTCTGTGTTGGTACTACAGTTGGAGTTGCTGTTGGTGCAACTGTTGGTACCTGTGTTGGTACTGTTGTTGGTGCCTGTGTTGGTGCAACTGTTGGGTTACCTGAAGTTACAGGTGATGTTGTAGGAGTTGCTGTTGGTACAGCTGTTGGCTCCTGAACCTCAATCTTTGTAACTGTTTTTGTTGTCTGGTCTACTAAATATGCTCCAGCATAAACCATATAATTTTTACTACTATTGCTATCCCATGATCCATTTCCGTTGTTGAAGCAAATCTTAGCTTCTGTTGTATTTCCTAAAGCAATTGTAAGTTTCCAGTATCCTGCACTTACTTTTTCCATCTTAACACCTGGTGATGTTGTCCATGCACCGCCCACTTTGTAATGAGCGTATGCATCTGCCCATGATGTATTTGCTGCTCTCTTGTAGTATACAGTTACTGTATTACCAACTGGTGTCTGTGTTGGTGCAGCTGTTGGAGTTTTTGTAGGTGCTGCAGTTGGTGTCTGTGTTGGTACTGTTGTTGGTGCTACAGTTACTGGTGCTGTTGTTACTGGCGCAACAGTTGGTGTTTTTGTAGGCGCTGTTGTTGGTGTTGCTGTTGGTGCAATTGTTGGTGTAACAACAGTTGTTGTTGTACCAGAAATTACTACGTTATTGATTGCAAACTCACCGCTTGTTGCTGCAGCAGAAAGGTCTTTTCCGTTTACTGCCATTGTATCTGCTAATGTAATTCCGAATGTTAAATTACTTGCATAATCATACTGAGAAGGAACATCAAAACTTACATTGTACATTGTCTTGTTTGAAGCAATACTGTATGTTCCTAAAACAGTCTTGTTTGTTCCATCAGTTACGTAAATGCTGTAGTTAGCAGGTCCCTTCTTGCTTGCACCTAATGTAAATGCAAACTTCATATTCTTATATCCTGTTGCTGATGTGTTAACAGTAACACCTGCATCAGCTGTCCAAGGATTTGTCTTACTTGCTGCTACTACTGGTACTAAACCTAAGTTTACACCGCCTTCAGATAAATACTCATCTGTTGACCATGAAATGTGCTTTGGTGTGTTTGCAGTAATTACTGCATTTAATGTTGCATTTCCGCTTGTTGCTACATATGTATATGTATCATCATTCTTTGCATATTCATCTAAGTCAGCCTCTGCTGTCTTTCCGTTTGAGTCATAGCTAAACTGTGTAAGAATGGTTTCAACTTCTACCGTCTTGTCAGCTTTAACTACATATACTTCTTTTGTCTTTGGACTGTAGAAAACATCTACCTTATTCCAGTTATCTTTATTTTCAAATACAAATTCTGCACTTGCTGATGAAGAAGCTCCTGATGCTTTGTATGCTTCTCTGTCACCGTAAACTGTGCTTGTGCTTACTGTTGTGTTCTGGCTGCATCCAATGTATGATGAACCGTTGTTGAACTTAAATCCGTTCTTTAAGCTTGATGCATCTACATCCTGAATCATAAATACATCTGAAGTAATATCTTCTAATGTAAGAACATTTTTTGTAGATGATGTTGTGTATCCAGCATCTTTTGTTGTCAAATAATAATGAGTAGCCATCTTCTTAGCAAACTGGTATGAAAGCCATGCAGCTCTGTACTGTAAAAAGTCACATGCGTAATTTAACTCGCCATCAATAGTTCCCTTTGAATATGATTTAGAACCAGTTGAAAGAGTAACATCACTTGCAGAGAAATCATTTGTGTTAAGGCTCTTATATAACGCATTATAATCAACAGAATATGATGTTAATTTGCTATGTCCGTCACACCATGCTTCAGAAATCTGTGTCCATTTTTTGTAGTTGCTGTATGAATATGTTTTCAAAATGCTGTAGTAATAGTTTTTACTAAGTAATCCTGTATTCTTTCCAAGCTTAACATTTGTAGTTGTTGCTTTTCCAAATTTACGGATCTGATATAACATTGAACGAGTATCATCGATTGATTCTCCAAACCACATCTTACGAGCTACGTTCATTGTTACTTTACTGTAGTTTGCAACTTTATTCAAAAGGTTTCCTTCAAACTGCTGTGAATTACCTTTTTTCACTTTACACCACCAATCGGCTGGTGACTGGCAGTTACCGTAATCAATTGTTGTGTTAGGGTTACCTAAACCGTTATCATAATCCCAACCTGGTTCAGCAAAAAACTTACCATTTCTGTATGAAAGGTAGAATGACTGTGCACCTGCATCGTAGTTTTTATCTACTTCATTTAATAAATAAATCTTTGCAAGTGACTCAACGTCAATCCATTTGCTTAACTCTTCATATGTTGTGCTTGAATTACAAACTGCATTATAAAGTCCTTTATATTTTGCTTTCATGAAAGAAGACATTGCTGATTTCTGTGATGATGTCACATCTTCAATAGATGGTTTTACTACAGAAAGGATACCATATCCACTTGCCGGAGTGATTTCCCAAGAGTCCCCCTGTGACTTACAAGCAACCTCTACCATGAATTCCATGTCTTTCACAGAACCATCTGAATTGTACTGTACTTCATCACTAAGACTTACAGTTGTGTCGTATTTCTGAGTTAAAAGATATCCTCCAACATACATACCATCCATATATACATTTGCATATCTTGAGTCTGCAGATGCAATGTTACAAGAATCTGCAAGGTCAAATGCAATACGGTCTCTTGATAATGAAGGATCACCAAAGTTTGCAACTAAAGAATATTTCTTTGCCTTTGGCATATTTCCGACAGATGTTTTTGTTGTTAAGTTGAAATTCCAACCCTTCTTAGGCTTGTTTACCCAAGTTGTATTTCCTCTACCCTGGATTTTGCTTCCTGTTTCTGATACATCAATAGTTCCGTCTGCCTGAACCAATGTAATCTGTGGATTAATAACCTTTGCCTGTTTCTTTGTTAATCCACTAGACTGATTTACAGATAATGCAGTTGCCAATCCATTTGCTGATGTAATTTTGTTGTTATTTCTGTCAACAGATGAACCATTTGTTGTAAAATATACATTTTCCTCTGCCTCTGATACATAAACAGTCAATGTGTAAGACTTGCTTCCAACTGCCATTGTTGTAGAAATCTTTCCAGAAGAATTTGGTGTTCCTAAAGTAACGTATCCTGTCTTCTTAGATGCAATACTTGTTCCTGCAACTTTTACTGTGCTTGAATTGTTATTGTAAACTAAGTACTTTCCGTCGCTGTTCTTTGCTGCCTTTGGCAAGAATGCGCGAACTTTCCCACTGTATGTTCCTGAAACTGAGAACTTTTCGCTCTCGTTTTCCACTACAACCCATGCTTCTGCATTTGATGGTGTGTTTGCAGCTGTGTGGAAATATACACATCCACTCTTTGCCCATGAAGGTGTCGCAATCTGCTCTGTCGCTGTCACAACTTCGTTATTGTCTGCTGCAAGAGTAAATCCAGCTCCGCTAAATGTTGAAGTTACCATAGACATACTCAATGCAAATGCAAATGCTCTTCTCTTCATTGTCATAAAATTCTTATTCATAATACGCTCCTTTGCTAATCATTGAATTGTTACAACTTTGTTAAATAGTTACATCTTAAACCGCTAATTATTAAGCTACAATTAATTTATAACATTTTCCATGATTTGTCAATTATAATTGAACCATTTTCACATTTTCTAACATTTTTGTTTATTTTAGATTTTGCATCTTTTTTGTAATCTTTAGAATGCAGAAAAATTGCGGGTTTGAACCATTTTCAATTAATTGAGTTTTCTTCGTAACCCCCAATTATTTTTGTGAACTTTTCAAACAAAAAACATTTTACAGAAAAAAGACATAGAAACTGATTTATTACAATTCTACGCCTTTTTCTCTAATGTTCTCTCGAAATCTTTCTATTCTAGAATTTCGAGTTTCCGAGAGAACATTTATATCTACTATATTAATTAATTATTTATTTTTTACTGTATTCTCATCCACAATTTCACTGATAGCAGCTCCAGGAGCAACCATTGGCCAAACCTTCTCATCTGAATCGATAACGCATTCAATGACAACAGGCTCTTTTGCCTTTAGTGCATTCTTAAATACTTTGTCAAACTCTTCTTTCTCTGTTACACGATATGCCTTTGCTCCCATTCCTTCTGAAACTTTCACAAAGTCAACTTTATCGTTTAATACCGTCTGAGAATAACGCTGTCCATAGAATAAATCCTGCCACTGGCGAACCATTCCAAGAACATGGTTATTAAAGATTACCTGAATGATAGGTATATTGTAACGGGTTGCTGTTGCAATCTCGTTCATGTTCATACGGAAACATCCGTCACCTGCGATATTGATAACCTGTTTATCAGGACATCCAACCTGTGCACCGATACATGCCCCAAGTCCGTATCCCATTGTACCAAGACCACCGGATGTTAACAATGTTCTAGGCTGTTTGTATTTGAAGAACTGCGCAGCCCACATCTGATGCTGTCCTACATCTGTAGAAATAATACAGTCACCCTTTGTATATTTGTTGATTGCTTCCATAACATAAGGTCCTGTAAGCACATTTGTAGGATAATTCAAAGGAAGTTCTTCTTTTCTCTTAAGTACGCTCTTAATCCATTCCTCATGTTTCATTGGATCGATACGGTTTAATAAAATTTCCAAAACAGACTTACAATCACCGATTATGCTGGCATTTACATGGATGTTTTTATTTACTTCCGCCGGATCCACATCAATATGTAAAATCTTAGCCTTACTTGCAAATTTCTTGGCATTTCCTGTAACACGGTCTGAGAAACGTGCTCCAAGTACAACCAACAAGTCACAATCTGTTACCGTAAGGTTTGCTGTCTTTGTTCCGTGCATTCCAAGCATACCCATGTAATATGGATGCTCACCGCTAAATGCACCTTTTCCCATCAAAGTATCGCAAACCGGTGCATCAATACGTTCTACAAAAGCCTTTAATTCCTTATTTGCGCCTGAAATTACAGCACCACCACCTACAAATACAACCGGTTTCTTTGCTGCTTTAATCATAGCGCAGGCTTTATCGATATCTTCCTCACGAATGGTATCTGTAATACGAACATTTTCCTTTACAACAAGCTGTTTAAAGTCAGCCTTTGCTGCCGTAACATCCTTTGTCACGTCAACAAGTACAGGTCCCGGTCTTCCAGTTCTTGCAATAGTAAAGGCACGACGGATAGTACCTGCCAGTTTCTTTACATCCTTTACGATGAAACTGTGCTTTGTGATTGGCATGGTGATACCTGCAATATCAACTTCCTGGAAACTGTCTTTTCCAAGAAGGGCATTTCCTACATTACAGGTAATAGCTACCATTGGTACAGAATCCATCATGGCAGTTGCAATTCCGGTAACGAGGTTTGTAGCACCTGGGCCACTGGTAGCAAGACAAACTCCTACTTTTCCTGTTGCTCTTGCGTAACCGTCTGCTGCGTGTGACGCTCCCTGCTCATGGGATGTCAAAATATGTCTAATCTCGTCCTGATGACGATATAATTCATCATATACATTTAAAATAGCTCCGCCCGGATAACCAAATACAGTATCTACGCCCTGCTCTTTTAAACATTCAACGATAATCTGTGAACCATTTAATTGCATGATTTTCTCTCCTGTCCTATTATTTTACTTCAAGAACAGCTCCTCTGTTTCCAGAAGTAACCATCTTAGAGTATCTTGCAAGGTATCCGCTTACTTCCTTCTCCTTTGGCTGCCATTTTTCTTTTCTCTTAGCAAGCTCTTCGTCAGAAACTTTCACATTTAAGCTGTAAGAAGGAATATCGATAGAAATGATATCTCCCTCTTCTACCAATGCGATTGGGCCACCTACTGCACCTTCCGGTGAAACATGTCCGATAGAAGCTCCACGGGATGCACCGGAGAAACGTCCGTCTGTAATCAACGCTACAGATGAGCCAAGTCCCATACCGGCAATTGCTGATGTTGGGTTAAGCATTTCTCTCATACCAGGGCCACCCTTAGGTCCTTCGTAACGGATAACTACTACATCACCAGGAACAATCTTTCCTCCACGGATTGCTGCAATAGCATCTTCTTCTGATTCAAATACACGAGCTGGTCCTTCATGTACCATCATTTCAGGAACAACTGCAGATCTCTTTACGACAGAACCGTCTGGAGCAAGATTTCCCTTAAGAACAGCAAGTCCACCTGTCTTACTGTATGGGTTATCTATTGTACGGATAACTTCCGGATTTTTATTCTTTGCATTTGCAATATTTTCTCCAACTGTCTTACCTGTTACCGTAATACAATCTGTATGAAGCAATCCAAGCTTGTTGATTTCAGCCATAACAGCACTTACGCCACCGGCTTCATTTAAATCTTCCATATAAGTAGCACCTGCAGGAGCTAAATGGCAAAGGTTTGGTGTCTTTTCACTGATTTCATTTGCAAATGAAATGTCAAAATCAAATCCAACTTCATGTGCGATTGCTGGCAAATGAAGCATAGAGTTTGTAGAACATCCAAGTGCCATATCAATAGTAAGCGCATTTAAAATAGCATCTTTTGTCATAATATCTCTTGGACGGATGTTTTTCTCTAACATCTCCATAACTTTCATACCTGCATGTTTAGCAAGTTTTAATCTTTCTGAATAAACAGCAGGGATTGTTCCGTTTCCTGGAAGTCCCATACCAAGAACTTCAGTTAAGCAGTTCATTGAGTTTGCTGTGTACATTCCTGAACATGAACCACAAGTAGGACAAGCGTGATTTACATATTCCTGCACGCCTTCTTCGTCAAGTTTTCCTGCTGCATGTGCTCCAACAGCCTCAAACATACTAGACAAACTTGTCTTATGTCCCTGTACATGTCCTGCAAGCATAGGACCACCACTTACAAATACGGTTGGTACATTTACTCTGGCTGCTGCCATCAAAAGTCCAGGTACGTTCTTGTCACAGTTTGGTACCATAACTAAAGCGTCAAACTGATGAGCAAGTGCCATACATTCTGTAGAATC
>CADBNB010000077.1 GCA_902795895.1 uncultured Lachnospiraceae bacterium
AACGAAAGAAACACAAAAAGAACTGCAAGACGATATTTCTAAACGTGAACTATTCGAACAACTTGATATCGAACGTGTATCCTTCGAAGATAAGGTTCGATTAGAAAATAAATTCAAAATGCTACTTGAATATTTTAAACGAAATTAAAAAGAGGTTCTTTCGAACCTCTTTTTGGTTTGTACATATGTTTGCAACAAATGGGCTAAACCCTTGATTTACTAGTTACCATATTGCTGCAAACCCTTGATTTTACTAGTATCCCAGCAATTAGTCTACAGCTACAATTTCTTTCTTGTTGTAAGATCCACATGCCTTACATACTCTATGTGGCATCATAAGTTCTCCACACTTGCTGCACTTTACTAAATTTGGAGCAGTCATTTTCCAGTTAGCTCTACGACTATCTCTTCTTCCTTTTGATGATTTATTCTTTGGACAGATTGACATAATCACACCTCCTCTTATACATAACAAACACAACTTAATCTGTTTGTTTAAAATTCTTAAAAATATCTTGAATTACAAGCATTCTTGGATCTCTTCCCTGCTGATCACAATCACATGTGCCCTTATTCAGGTTAGTTCCGCAAACATCACAAATTCCTTTGCAATCGTCACTACATAACGTCTGCAACGGGAACTGAAGCATCATCTCTTCTTTAATCAAAGCATCTACATCAAGATCATAATCCCGAATATAAATCGCTGCTTCTAATTCCTCTATCTCTTCCTCTTTCGTTCCAGAAAAATCAAACTTTTTCAGGTAGTCAATCTTAAAGGGTACATTGACCTCATCTAAGCATCTGCTGCACGGAATACTCAAATCGACCTGTGCTTCACACTGAATAGACACTTTACGTTCACCGACGCACTGAACCACGACATGAACATCCGTCTTGTCTACAACAGGATACGAATCTCCATACATAACAAATTCCTGAAACTCTATGGAAGCTTGTGTGTCCTTTGTCTGACCAACATTGGCCATAACCTCTGACAAATTAATGAGCATAGTTTACCTACCTCCTAGAAACCACACTTTAACATTTATAACACAATTCTATGTTAAAGTCAATTGAAATTTCAAAAAACCTGAAAATTGATTAGCCAACCAATGCTTTTGTCTCTCTTGCAATGGCAAGCTCTTCATTTGTAGGTACGATAAACACTTTCACTTTAGAATCTTTCGTAGAAACCATGATTTCCTCTGCAGTAATCTTGCAAGCCTCTTCGTCAGCCTTTACTCCAAGAAAACCTAAATGTGCCATCACACCCTTACGAACTTCCGGTGCGTTTTCACCAATACCTGCGGTAAATGCAATGGCATCAACTCCGTTCATTGCAACGGTGTAAGCTCCTACATACTTCGCAATGTTATAAATATATGCCTCCATAGCAGCTTTTGCCAATGGATTTCCATCTGCTACACCTTTTCTGATATCTCTAAAGTCACTTGTCAATCCTGACATTCCTTCAAGACCTGACTTCTTGTTTAGGATTGTCATAATTTCATCAATAGACTTATTCTCCTTGTGAGCAATAAATTCAATGATTGCAGGATCAATACTTCCAGAGCGGGTTCCCATAATAATACCTTCCAATGGAGTAAGTCCCATGGAAGTATCTACTGACTCACCGTTAAGCACAGCAGTTACGCTACCACCATTTCCGATATGGCATACAATAATCTTTGAATTGTTGATATCAAGGCCAGCAAGTTCAGCCAAACGTTTTGATACAAAACTGTGACTTGTTCCGTGGAAACCATAACGACGGATTTTATAATCCTCATAGTACTTATGTGGAATACCGTACATATACGCTTTTTCAGGCATCGTCTGATGAAACGCAGTATCAAATACAGCAACCATAGGAACATTTGGAAGTACTTTCTTACAAGCTTCAATTCCAATTAGATTTGCAGGATTATGTAATGGTGCCAAATCGTTACACTCAGCAATGGCTGCAATTACTTCATCGTTGATGATAACAGAGGAAGCAAACTTCTCACCACCGTGAACCACACGATGACCAACAGCATTGATTTCACTTAAATCTTTAATAACACCATACTCTTCGTTTACCAATTCATTTAATACTAACTGCACGGCAACTTCGTGATTTGGCATGGCATTCTTTTCTTCGTCTTTTAATTTCTTGCCATTTACCTTATGTGTCAACTGTCCGTCAATTCCAATTCTTTCACATAGACCAGATGCCATTGGCTGCTCTGTCTCCGAGTCTATTAACTGATATTTTAAAGATGAACTTCCACAATTGATTACTAATACTTTCATACGATTCTCCTTTTTCTGTAAGATTTTATCCAATATATCTTCCACTGGCATCACGTTTTACCATCTGTAGTGCCTTTTCTTCAGCAGAAACACTCTTCTTTTCAACCACATTTGCTCCTGCCTGAACTGCAGTGATTGCCACTACACCCACAATGTCTGACGCAGAACATCCACGAGACAAATCATTGACCGGTCTTGAAATCCCCTGTGTCAGCGGTCCATAGGCTTCTGCCTTAGCAAGACGCTGAACTAATTTATATCCGTTGTTACCGGCATCTAAGTTTGGAAATACTAAAACATTTGCATGTCCTGCCACATCATTTCCCGGTGCCTTAAATGAGCCGACACTTGGAACAATGGCTGCATCCACCTGAAACTCACCATCAAGTTTCACCTTAGGATACTTTTCTTTGGCAATTCTTGTCGCTTCCACAACTTTATCAACATCAGGATGAGACGCACTACCCTTTGTAGAATGCGAAATCATGGCAACAATCGGCTCTTCCTGAACCAAAAGCCGGAAACTCTTCGCTGAAGAACCTGCAATAATAGCAAGTTCCTGTGCAGTAGGATTTTGATTTAGTCCCGCATCTGCAAAGATAAAGGTACCATTTGCACCAAGGTCACAGTCCGGTACAACCATAACAAACAATCCGGATACCAACTCTGTTCCCGGTGCTGTTTTTAAAATCTGAAGTGATGGTCTTAAAACATCCGCCGTTGCATGACAAGCTCCAGCCACCATACCATCTGCATCTTCCATCTTTACACACATTACACCAAAATGAAGATAATCCGTCGTTAAAAGCTTTCTAGCCTTTTCCGGTGTCATCCCCTTATTCTTTCGAAGCTCCACAAGTGTATTTACATACTCATCCATACGCTCAAATTTCTTTGGATCAATAATCTTTGCTTCCCCCAAATTATAACCATAGTTTTTAGCGTCCTGTAATACTTCTTCTCTATTACCTACCAAAATCAGGTTAGCGATGCCTTCTTCCATGATTCTGGCTGCAGCTTTTATAATTCTTACATCTTCAGTTTCTGGAAGTACAATTGTCTTCTTATTTCTTCTTGCTCTACTTTTAATCTCGTCTATAAATCCCATAATCTCACCTTCCACTATATTCTTAGATTTGATTAGAATATCTAACGTTTACCATTATTTAACGACATTCTCCGTAATAAAACAAAGCCACCGTTCCTGGTCCTGCATGAGCACCAATTACAGGATCCAATATATTTACAAGCGTATCTTCTACCCCAAACTTTTCTTTTAATTTGTCAACCACATATTGTGCATCCTCAAGACAATCACCATGACTGATAAACACTGGTGTCTCCCCTGGATTAATGGCAGTCTTTTCAAAATGATCCAAAAGCATATCTAAGGATTTCTTTCTTCCTCTTGCCTTTTCCACATTGATGAGATGCCCTTCACTGTCCAAATGAATAATAGGCTTTATACTAAGAGCAGAACCCACAATAGCTGAGGTTGCTGAAATTCTTCCACCACGTTTTAAGAAGAACAAATCATCTACCGTAATCCAATGACATATATTTTGCTTATTGTCCTCTAACCAGTTTCGTACCTCTTCGATACTTTTTCCTTCTTTTCGAAGTTTATTTGCAAAGTAAACCATAAGTCCCTGTCCAAGTGCCGCAGCCAATGTATCTACAACAAAAATCTTTCGCTCAGGATATTTTTCACTCAATTCCTCTGCAGCAATCTTTGTAGACTGACAGGTTCCACTTAATCCTGAAGAAAATGCCACACATAAAACATCTTTTCCAGCCTGTAAAAGTGGTTCTAACACTTCTAACGCCTGATCTGTATTTACCAAGGATGTGGTAATATTTTTCTTCTCCCGCATCATTCGGTAAAATTCTTTTAAATCTGTAGTTTTCCCCTTCTCATAACTATAGTACTCTTTTCCATCCACCATAAACGAAAGAGTTAACATATGTATATTATTTTCTTCAATGATGTTCTCAGGAAGATTTGCTCCAGTATCTGTTACAATTTCAAAACTCATATCTGCTTCTCCTTCTACATTTTTTCGTACCAAAAAAATCCTTCTGTTTCTATGGCACAAAACCTGTTCTTATACTATAATAGTTACAGCGGTTTTATGAAGTATCCATGCACGAATCCCCACATAATCGCAAATATAGGTGTTAAATACCCTATTCTTATAATATAAGACACACAAATTTATTATAACACATGAAAAATCATAAAACTATAGTGTTTTCGTTTTTAAACAAGGTAATTTTTAGCAATAAGTTAAT